>SKYZ01000085.1 GCA_007127625.1 Aquisalimonas sp.
CAGCCGGTAGGAGTAGATGGGCCGGTTGGCCTGCTTGGGCACGAAGTAGTACATCATGCCGAGGAAGCCGGCGGTGAGGAAGAAGCCCACCGCGTTATGGCCGTACCACCACTGCACCATGGCGTCCACTGCCCCGGCATAGATGGGATAGGACTTGGTCAGCGACACCGGAATGGCCAGGTTGTTGACGATGTGGAGCATGGCCACGGCCAGGATGAACGCGCCGTAGAACCAGTTGGCCACGTAGATGTGCTTCACCTTGCGCTTGGCGATGGTGCCGAAGAACACCACGGCGTAGGACACCCAGACCACGGCGATGAGCAGCGCGATGGGCCACTCCAGCTCCGCGTACTCCTTGCTCTGGGTGATGCCCAGGGGCAGCGTGATCGCTGCCAGCAGGATCACCGTCTGCCAACCCCAGAACGTGAAACTCGCCAGCTTGGGGGCGAACAGTGGCGTCTGGCATGTCCGCTGAACCACCCAATACGAGGTGGCGAACAGCGCCGAACCACCGAAGGCGAAGATCACGGCGTTGGTGTGCAACGGCCGCAACCGGCCGTAGCTCAGCCAGGGGACGTCGAAGTTCAGCGCCGGCCAGATGAGCTGCGCCGCGATGAGCACCCCCACGCCCATCCCGACGATGCCCCAGACGATGGTCATGATGCTGAACTGGCGCACGACGTTTTCGTTATAGGTGATAGTTCGTTCCATTGGATTCCATCCACTGGTCGCTGGTCATGGCAGGTCGGCGCTATTATCCGTGGCACGGCGCCCCCCTTTCTTGACATGGATCAAGGGAACCCCGGCAGATATACCTCCATAGAGGCAGGCGCTCCCCAACCACGCCTCAGGGCGTGATAGCATCCGCCAACACCTTCTCGAAGGATCAGCCAGGTTAATGAATCCACGGGTTTTTCTGCCATCTGCGGCCATCGTGCTGGCGCTGGTGATCACCGGCGCCGTGTGGACCAGCGCCCTGGGTGCTGCCATGGAGGCCACCCAGGCGTTCCTGGTCCTGCACTTCGGCTGGGTCTACACGGGCGTGGTGGCCTTTCTGCTTCTGTACGTGTTTGCCCTGCTGCTGCACCCGCGCTTCCGCAACCTGCGCCTGGGGCCACCCGACTCGCGGCCCGAGTACACCTACCTGTCGTGGTTCGCCATGCTGTTCTCCGCAGGCATGGGCATCGGCCTGCTGTTCTACAGCGTCGCCGAACCGGTACTGCACTACCTCCAGCCGCCCCGCGGCGAGGCCGCCACCGCGGAGGCGGCCAACGAGGCCATGCGGCTGACCTTCTTCCACTGGGGGCTGCATCCCTGGGCCATCTACATCATCGTGGCCCTGTCACTGGCCTTTTTCTCCTACAGGCACGGCCTGCCCCTGTCGCTACGGGCCGCGCTCTATCCTCTGATCGGACGTCGCATCGACGGCATTGCCGGCGATGTCATCGATGTGCTTGCCGTGGTGGGCACGGTGCTCGGTGTCGCCACCTCACTGGGCCTGGGGGTCATGCAGGTCAACTCGGGGCTCGAGCACGTGGGCCTGATCGAGGTCTCTACCTTCAACCAGATCGTGCTGATCATCGCCATCATGGGTGTGGCCACCATCTCGGTGCTCAGCGGGCTGAACAACGGCATTCGCATCATTTCCCGCGCCAATCTCTTCCTGGGCGCGGCGCTGCTGGTATTCGTGCTGGCGGCCGGGCCCACGGTGTTCGTGCTTATGACGCTGCTGCAAAGCGTGGGCAACTACGCCCACGGCCTGCTGGAGCTCACCTTCCGTACGGACGTCTTCCGTGGCGGGGACTGGCAGCGGGACTGGACCCTGTTCTACTGGGCCTGGTGGATCTCCTGGTGCCCCTTCGTGGGCATGTTCATCGCGCGGGTCTCCCGCGGACGCACTGTGGGCGAGTTCATTCTCGGTACGCTGCTGGTGCCCACGGGCTTCACCTTCGTCTGGCTCTCGGTATTCGGAGCGACCGGGCTGTACCAGGAAATCACCAGTGGCGAACTGGGCGCCATCGTCCAGGCCAGCGCGCCCCAGGCCCTCTTCGCCATGCTGGAGGAGCTGCCCGTTGCCATGATCACCGTCCCCCTGGCCACGGCGGTGATTGTCGGCTACTTCGTGACCTCGGCGGACTCCGGCGCGCTGGTGATGAACATCCTCGCCTCCGGTGGCGATCCCAATCCACCGCTGGTGCAGAAGCTGTTCTGGAGCGTACTCACCGGCACCGTCGCCGCGGTACTGCTGGTGGCGGGGGGCCTGCAGGCGCTGCAGACGGCGACGCTCACGGCGGCTCTGCCGCTGTCACTGGTGCTGGTGATCATGGCCTGGGGCCTGTGGAACGCCTTCCGGGCCGACGCCCGGCAGACCGAGGAGATCACCCCCATGCCCGAACCCGGCCTGGAACGACTGATGCGCTACGCCGAGGAGAAACGCGAACGCACGGGAGGCACGGATGAAACCCTCTGACGGCTCCGGCAACCGGCCTGCGAACCGGGGACTAAAGCGCTGGCTGCGGCGCCTGCTGCGCCGCCGCGAACGCCTGCGGGATCCACGCAAGGCGCGCCGGTCACGCCAGCGCGCCCTGGACGAGCTGGACACCTGCCTGAGGAACTGCGTGGCTCCCGCCCTGGCCGCCGTGCGGGATACGCTCAACGAGGAGGGGTATGCCGCTGCCCTGGAACAAGAGAACCGTGGGTTCTGCCTGCGGGTGGTCCGGGACGACGAGCATTTCTGCGTCTTCCGTGCCGAGGGTCGTCTCTACCATAAGCCTTCGTTCGCCTTTCCGGCCTTGCACGGCACAATCGACCGGCCACAGAGCCCCCGGCTGGTGCTGGGTTGCGAAGGCAACGAACATGCATGGCACATGCGGCACTGCGATGAACAGGCAATCCGGGAGTTCGCCCTCGCGGAATGCCGCAAGTGGCTCGACTGGTAGGCCCACGGAGCAGACGACCGGCGTGACCCGCATCCCCTCGTTCATCCGCGATATCATCGGGCGCACCCGCCCCAGGGATCTGCCGGGACGGCTGATTCTCTATGCCGGCCTGTGGTGGCTGATCACCGGCGGCGACGCTGGCGCCTGGACGTGGGGCGCTCCGGCGGTGGCCGGCGCGGCGATTATAAGCCCCTTCCCCGGGCGCTCACCCTGGCAGATCAGCATCCCCGGCGCACTGACCTTCCTGCCGGTGTTCGTGGCTTTTTCCCTGCGCGGCGCCCTGGACGTCGCGCGCCGCGCCCTGCACCCTCGGCGCCCACTGAACCCTGCGTTACTGGATTACCCCTGGCGACTGCCCGATAACGGCAGTCGCGTGTTTCTTGCCAATCTGATCAATCTCATGCCCGGCACCCTGTGCGTCCGCATCACCGGGCGTGCCATGACCGTCCATACCATCGGTGATACCACAAGGACACTGAGCGGCCTGGCCGAGTTGGAAGCACGTACCGCGATGCTGCTGAAACAGCCATTACATGATGAGCACTGACGTTCACATCGTTATTGTTGTCATTCTGCTGCTGAACATCGTCGTCGGCCTGGTGCGCATCCTGCGCGGACCGGAGTCGGCGGACCGCATGCTGGCGGCGGAAATGTTCGCCACCTCGGCGGTGGCGATCATCCTGATTCTCGCGGTGACCACCTCGTCGCCGGCGCTGATGGATGTGGCCCTGGTGTTCGCCCTGCTCTCGGCCCTGGCGGTGGTGACCTTCGTGAGCAGAGCCTGGTCGGCCCTTAACCCACCGCAGCCCCCGAAGCACGACGGCGAGGAGGACGGCCCATGACGCTCACCGAGTGGCTCGGTACCGCCCTGGTGATTGCAGGTGTGCCGTTCCTGCTATCCGGCACTCTGGGACTGCTGCGCTTCCCGGATGTCTACACCCGGCTGCATGCCCTGGCCAAGGGCGACAACGTCGGTCTGGGCCTGATCTGCGTCGGTCTGGGCATCCAGTCCGGCAGCGTGACGGTGGCACTGAAACTGCTGCTGATCTGGGTGCTGATGCTGATCGCCTCGGCCACCGGCGCCGGCCTGATCGCGCGCACCGCCCTGGCCCGCGGCCTCAAGCCCTGGGGGCTGTAATGGCACCGCTGGCGAGCCATGCCTACGATCTGCTGCTGGCCGGCGCCCTGTTGTGGCTAGCGTGGCAGGCCACCCACGCGGCGGACCTGTTCCGCTCGGTGATCAGTTTCATCGTCTTCGGGCTGCTGATGGCCCTGGCGTGGATCCGGCTGGACGCCCCCGACATCGCCCTGGCCGAGGCCGCCATCGGCGCTGGCGTCACCGGCGCCCTCCTGCTCTCTGCACTGGGGCGCCTGACCTCGGCACCGGCGGAAAAGCCCGCAGCCACCCGTCGCTGGCCGGGGACCATTGCCGTGCTTGCCCTGGCCGCGACGGTGCTGGCGCTCCTGGGCGCCGCCGCATGGCAACTGCCGGCGCCGGGGCTCGGCGACGCCGTTGCCGGGCACATGCCGCGAGCCGGCGTGGACAATCCGGTCACCGGGGTCCTGCTCAATTTCCGCGCCTTCGACACCCTGCTGGAGATCGGCGTGCTCCTGCTGGCCGTGGTCGCCATCTGGTCCTTGGGGCCGACCCCGGAACCCCTGGTCCCGGCGATACCCTCCCCTGCACTGCCGGCCCTGGGGCGCATGCTCTGGCCCATGTTCGTCCTGGCCACGTTCTATCTGCTGTGGCGCGGCACCCACGCCCCCGGAGGCGCCTTCCAGGCAGGAGCGGTCCTGGGTGCCGGCGGAATCCTGGTGATTCTCGCCGGCGCGCGGCCGTGGCTCACCGGCGAGGACAACGGTCCGTGGCGATGGCTGCTCAGCCTGGGGGTCGTGACCATGCTGCTGGCGGCCCTGAGCACGACGCTGATCGGTCAGCGCTTTTTCGAGTACCCGGAATCCGCGGCCGCCGGTGTCATCCTGGTGCTGGAGATCACGGCTGCGATATCCATTGCCATGCTGCTGTTTGCCGCCTATCTCAACGGGCAGCCTCCGGCCCGCTGGCGGGGGTACCCACACTCATGATGCTCTACCTCCTGCTCGCCAGCGGGCTGTTCCTGATCGGCTGCCACGGGCTGTTCGCCAGCGAGGGCATGCTGCGCAAACTGCTGGCGCTGAATGTCCTGAGCTCGGCGGTCTTCCTGGCATTTGTCACCATCGCCCGCATGAGTGATCCCCTGGACCCGGTGCCCCACGCCATTGTGCTCACCGGCCTGGTGGTCACTGTGAGCACCACCGCCGTGGCGTTGGCCATTGTCATCCGCCTGGCCGCTGGTGGCAGTGACCTGTCCCGGGGGCGACGGGAGGAGGACGAATGAGCCTGGCTGAGTCCGCAGCCATCCTCCTTGCCTCCCTGCCGCTGGCCACCGCCATAGGCGCATTCTGCCGCACGACGCTGGGGCCTCTGCTTGCCATCTGCAGCGGGGTTGCCCTGATTGGCGCCGCCGCGACCCTGACGGTGGGTGTTGCCACCGAGGGGATGGTGTATCACGACCTGGGCGGCTGGGGCGCCCCGGTGGGCATCACCTGGGCCGTGGACGGCCTCGCCGCTGCCATGCTGCTGCTGACAGCGATCATCGGCACCGCCGGCAGCATCCATCATGCGGTGCAGACACCGCGGGACGCGCACTTCTGGCCTCTGTGGATGTTCCTCTGGGCGGGGTTGAACGTGCTGTTCCTCTCCGCAGACCTGTTCAACCTGTACGTGGCACTGGAACTGCTCACCCTGGGAGCCGTGGCGCTGATCGCACTGACCGGAAGCCAGGCCCTGGGTGCCGCCTGGCGCTACCTCCTGGCGATGCTGCTGGGGTCATCCCTGTACCTGTTCGGTGTGGCGCTCCTTTACGGCCGCTACGGCGTGCTCGATCTGCACCTGCTGGCGGACCGGCTGGTGCTGGACCATGCCACCGGTGTGGCCGTCACACTCACCACGGTGGGCCTGCTCCTCAAGGCCGGCGCCTTTCCGCTGCACTTCTGGCTGCCCAAGGCCCACGGGCGTGCCCCGGCGGCGGTGAGCGCGGTCCTCTCCGCCGTGGTGGTGGCGGCGAGTTATTACCTGCTGGTGCGCCTGTGGTTCGGGCCCTTTGCCGCCTATTTGCACGGCTGGCCGGGACAGGCGCTGGGTCTTCTGGGGGCAATGGCCATCCTCTGGGGAAGCATCCAGGCCCTGGCACAACGACACCTGAAACTGCTGATCGCCTATTCCACGGTCTCACAACTCGGTTACGGCCTGCTCCTGTTCCCGCTGGCGGCAGGTGCCGCCCCGGCGCTCGCCTGGCAGGGTGCCCTGGTGCTGATCGTAGCCCACAGCCTGGCCAAGGCAGGTCTTTTCCTGGCGGCGGGCTGCATGATCCAGTTTCGCGGACATGACCGGATTCCCGCCCTGGGAGGGGACCAGCGCGGCCTGATGCTGGTCTGGCTCGCCATGGCGCTGGCCGCTGCCTCACTCATCGGCCTGCCCCCCAGCAGCGGTTTCACCGGCAAGCTCTGGCTGCTGCAGGCCGCGCTGCAGGACGGGGCCTGGTGGTGGGCGGCCTTCATGTTCGGGGGCACCCTCCTCACCGCCGCCTATCTGTTCCGCATAGTCGACGTCGCCGCCGACCCTGCAGCC
>SKYZ01000171.1 GCA_007127625.1 Aquisalimonas sp.
ATAGCTCTGATTCAGGGCGAGAGCGTTGGAGTCCACGATGGTGTAGTCGATGGCCCGGGTCCAGACGTCGTAGAGCAGTTCCCGCACGTCGGTATCGGCGGCGATGTCCCAGGACTCCGGGATGTCGCTGTTGGCCAGATCGCGCAGCTTGTCGGCGGCATGGCTGTTGGCCATGACCCGCACCCGTGCACCGGAGAAGCCGGCGAGTTCCTGCGCCGATTCCGGCGCCGGTTCGCCGCGTCGGTAGATCAAGTGCTGATCCACCTCGGCGTAGGGCGTGCTGTAGTGAAAGAAGGAGCGGCGGCTGTCGACAATGCTCAGGGCCCCGGCGGCCAGGTGCGCGCTGCCGGAGGACAGGGTCTGGTAAATCTCGGTCTTGTTGCGGGCGATGATGAGCCGCAGCTCCACCCCCAGGAACTCGGCGAATCCGCGCGCGAGATCGTAGTCCATGCCGGCGAGGCCATCGCCGGTTTCGTAGAGCGTGGTCGGGCCCAGGCGCGTGACTACCACCAGCCTACCCTCCGCCTGGACCTGCTCCAGGAGGTTTCGCTCCTGCTGCAGCTGTCCGGTCAGCGCAAGGCCGCCGATCAACAGAGCGAGGGCGGCAATCAGGAATCGCAGCAGCAGATGCACCATGAGGCCTTCTTTCCCCGAACTGTTGGAGTCTGACGGGAAAACTATTGTAGACTACGCGCCGCGCGGCTCACGAGCCGCGTGATGTGGAGAGGTGCCGGAGCGGTCGAACGGGGCGCACTCGAAATGCGTTGGCCCGCAAGGGCCCGGGGGTTCGAATCCCTCCCTCTCCGCCATGTTTCTCCAGGGTTCCCGCAGGGAGCCCTTGGGAAACATGATGACACTGGGGATTCGAACCCCCGGATGGACAATTCGGTTCGACCGCGCCGCGAGGCGCGGCCCGTTGCCGCGGTAGCGGCAACGACCCGGAGGGCAAGGCGCGAAGCGCCGCAGCAATCCCTCCCTCTCCGCCATGTTTCTCCAGGGTTCCCTCCCGCCACCGCGACCATGATCATCATTGTGCCCCCAGACGCGGACTATATCCGCAACAAGGTAAGGTTCGCTCCATGCGCTGGCTGATCGGTGCCGGGCTATTCCTGGTCCTCCTCCTTGGTGGTCCGGCCTATCTCTACGTCACCGACGCCGTCGGCGTGGACACCAGCTGGCACCAGTCGAACCGCGATAGCGCCGGCATGGCGCCGGATCCGGATGCGTACTCCGGGGCGGTGGTCCAGGTCTACGCGGCCCGGGCCTTTCGCTGGCGGGGCGTGTTCGCGGTTCACAGCTGGGTCACGGTGAAAGAGGCGGGGGCGGAGCGTTACCGGGTCTACGAGGTGACAAGTTGGCGTGGCGGTCGGGTGGCAACGGGGTTCGGCATCCCGGACCGGAACTGGTTCGGAAGTGCGCCCAAACTGCTGCTGGATGTTCGCGGGGACGAGGCCAGCGCATTGATCCCGCGCATTGCTGATGCCGTCCAGCGCTATCCCCATAACGGTGACTACGCTGTCTGGCCCGGCCCGAACAGCAATACCTTTGTGGCCTGGCTGATACGCGAAGTATCGGGTTTGAATGCGGCTCTGCCGTCCACTGCGGTGGGCAAGGACTATCTCTCGGGGGCCTGGTTGGCTTCCATGCCCAGCGGCACGGGCTACCAGGTGTCGGTCAACGGTGTGATCGGGGTGGGAGTCGCCCGGGCGGAAGGTCTGCAAGTCAATGTGTTGGGTCTTGTGGTCGGCGTTGACCCGCTCGGGCTGGCCATCAATCTTCCAGGGGTCGGACACATCGGACTGCGTGACAGCCCGATGGCGCGTCGACAATGATATGAGCCGGGCAGCCAGGATCAGGCTTTTCCACGGCACGGGGAGCAACGTCCGAGAGGAGGCAGATAGCCATGGGCAAGCCGACGCATGTGGCAGTGATCGGCGCGGGCCTGGCCGGCCTGGCCTGCGCCCGGCGGCTGCGGGAGGCGGGCATTCAGGTTGCCGTGCTGGAGAAGGCACGGGGCCCGGGTGGGCGCATGACCACGGCCCGCGGGCCGGGCTGGCAGGCCGACCTGGGAGCGCAGTACTTCACCGCCCGGCACCCGGAGTTCGTTGACGCCCTGGAGGACTGGCGTCGCCAGGGGGTGGCCGCACCCTGGGCTGGTCGCCTGGTGCGCCTGGGTGCGACCGGCGTGGCCGATGTCGACGATGGCCGACAGCGCTGGGTGGGTGGTCCGCGCATGAGTGCCGTGACCCGCAGCCTGGCCCAGGAACTGGATCTGCTGCCCGCTACCCGGGTTACCGGGATTGCCGGCGAACCCGGCGGATGGTGGTTGCAGACCGAGGAGGGGCGCTACGCCGGGGCCTTCCACGCGGTCGTGCTGGCAGTGCCGCCGCCCCAGGCGGTGCCACTGCTGGCGCTGGTGGCGCCGGAGTTCGCTGAGCGCGCGGCCGGGGTGGCCATGCGGCCCTGCTGGTCGGCGGTGGTGCGCCTGAGCGGGGTGGCGCCGGCATTCGACGCAGCGTTCGTCGAGGATGACACGTTGCGCTGGCTGGCCCGGGATGGCAGCAAGCCGGGGCGGGAAGGGTCCGATGTGTGGATTGCCCATGCGGCCGGCCCGTTCTCCGAGGCGCGCCTGGAGGACGATGCCGCTGTTATCGGCCAGGAGATGGCAGAGCGGGTGCAGACGATGACTGGTATGGCCGGCGGGGCGGAGGTGCTGCGCTGCCATCGCTGGCGCTATAGTCAGTGCGTGGCCCCGCTTGGGGATGGTTATCTGATTGCCCCCCAGCAAGGGCTGGGCGTCTGCGGCGACTGGTGTCACGGGTCCCGGGTGGAGGATGCCTGGCTGAGCGGCCATGCGCTCGCGGGTGCACTGGTGGATGCCGGGCTGTGAGGCCCGGTCGCTACTCACGGCGCGCGTCTTCGAGCCGGTAGAACAGGCCCATATCGCTGTTTTCCACGAGGTGCATGTTGCCGGAGAGCACCACCGGGTCGAAGCTGAATTCCATGGGGCGCTGGGCCTTGACCTCGATGACGCTCTCCGGGCCGCCGGGCAGACAGTAGAAACAGCTGGGCGGGGTGCGGCTGACCAGGAAATGCTGCTGCTTCTCGCTGTTGTCCAGGGGCATCATGAACCCCTGCACCTTGACCTCGCGACCGTCGAGTTCCCGCAGCTCGTCACTGAACATCGGTTCCAGCAGACCGTGGTTGCCCTCGCGGCTGTCCACGCTGCCGAGCAGATCCCAGGAGACGGTGCCGTCGACGTCCGGAAGCTCGGTGGCGCGCTCCTCCATGTGTTCCAGGGGATGGCCGAAGGCTTCGTCGGTGACATACACGGTGAGCTGCTTGCTGATGCCGTCGCCGGTGAATGTCAGTGTGTCCTCACCCGGGAGAATGGGACGGAAGCGCAGTTCCGCCAGACCATCGCCATCGGTCTGCAGGTGGCTGTCGCTGAGTTCGTTGCCCACCAGGGAACTGACTTCCAGTTCCGCGGCAGAGACGCGCTCACCGTCGTCGTCCTCCAGGGCGATGGCGAGATCGAGGAACTCCTCCCGGGACGTGGTCAGCCCGGCGACTTCGCCGAACTCGTCCATGTCCTTCATGTAGACGCGAATGGCTGCACCGTCGTTGCTGCTCCCGCCGGTGGTGGCCTCGGCCTGGATCTGGGCGTCGTCATTGTTGACGGTCCCGGTGTCGTCGCCGCAGCCGGTGAGCGCCAGCGCCAGGACGGGAGCGAAAAGGAGTCGACTACGCATGCGTCACCTGGGTCAATGCGCCGTCCGCGGGGTCAGCGCCCGCGGCTCAGGGTTTCCGCGATGTCGGTACGGTAGGCCCGGATGGCGGGGATCAGCGCCGCCAGTGCGCCAACGCCTACCGCCATGACCACGAGCCAGAGCTGCTCTGGCACGAAAACCAGGCCTGTCATGTTCAACTGCTGTGTGTGGCGGAACATCTGCCCCAGTACCTCGGCGGCCACATGGCCGAGAAGCAGTCCGAGCAGAGCCCCCGCCAGCGCCAGCAGGATGGCTTCACAGAGCACGTGCAGGAACAGTCTCCCGCGGGACGCCCCCAGCGCACGCATCAGCGCAAGATCATAGCGGCGATCCTTGAGGGCATTGTACAGCCCGATGAATACGCCCAGTCCTGCAGCCAGCACCAGCACCCAGCCGAAGGCCTGGAGGGTCGTCATGCCAACCCCGAGCATTCGCATCAAGCGCGCCGTCTCGTAGGCGGGGGCCGCCGCCTGCAGAGCACCACGACTGTTGACGACCCGGGGCAAGGTGACGGCGGCAAGCGGCGACTGGTACTGGACCAGCAGGGCGGTGAGTTCGCGCTCGTCGTCGCCTCCGTGCTCCGCCGCAGCGTCGTCGTTGCCGCCGTTGAGGCCCTCGCGATCGTCCCCGTGAGTATGCTCCTGCGCCTCGTCGTCATGGGCATGTTCGCCGCTGTCAGTGTGCTCGTCGTCACGGTCGTGCTCATGATCATGCACCTGCCAGACGCTGGGGACACTCACCAGGATGAGACGGTCCAGGACGGTGCCGGTCCGCTCGAGCACACCGGTGATCCGGTATGGGTGGTCATCATGCACCTCGCTGCCGACAGCCCCCTCCGCGGCAATGCCGTGGACCCCGACGAAGGTGCCACCCACCTCCAGCGCTGTTCGCTCGGCGACGTCGGCGCCAAGCACGGCTTCCATGTCGTCCTGCCACATCTCGCCGCGCCGTAATGTTCCACCGTAATGCGCCGCGTACTGGTGGCTGGTGCCGACAATGCGGAAACCGCGATAGCTGTCACCCAGTGCGAGGGGGATGGTATCCGCCACCAGAGGGTGCTCCCGCACCCAATTGGCGTCCTGCAGGGGAATGTTCCCGGTGGGTGCGTCGATGTGGTAGATGCTGGAGAGAATCAGCTGCATGGGGCTGCCCTTGGCACCGACCACCAGGTCGATGCCGGCGGCATCGCGGCTCAGGCGTTGCTCCACCTGGTGCCCGAACAGCAGAAGCACGGTGATGGTGGCAATCCCCAGGGCCAGCAGGAGCAGGTTCAGCGTGGCCGAGAGGGCATTGCGCCGCAGGTATGCCAAGCTCAGACGGACCATGTTCATGCCGCCACGCCTGCCTTCGATGGCGCCTTGCCCATCACGCATGGTGCGCCTCCGTGGTGCCCGGAGCGAGCTCCAGCGTGTGCTCCATATGTTCCCGTACCCGGCCGTCGTGCGTTGCCACGATCAGGCTGGCGCCACTTTCCCGGGCCTGCTCGGCGAGTAGCGCCATGACCTGTTGGCAGTTGCGGTCGTCCAGCGCCGAGGTGGGCTCGTCCGCCAGGATGGCCAGCGGTTCGTTGACCAGTGCCCGTGCAATGGCCACGCGTTGGGCCTGGCCTTGGCTCAGCCGATGGGGGTACTGGCTCGCAAGGCCGCTGATGTCCAGGCGCTCGAGTACCGCCCGTATGCGTGCGTCGTCCCGGGGAAGATCAGCGAAGTAGCGTGCCAGTCGCAGGTTGTCGGTGACCGTCAGGGCCGCCACCAGATGCAGTGCCTGGAAGACGAGGCCAATGTGTCGCCCCCGGAAGCGGTCCAGGGTGCGCTCGCCCATGGTATGGAGTTCATGGTCGCCGACCACGACCCGGCCGGAGGCCGGCCGCAGCAGTCCGGTGAGGATGTGCAGGAATGTGCTTTTGCCGCTGCCGGATGGGCCGATGATCGCCCAGTGTTCGCCGCTCTCGCTCCGCCAGGAGGGCAGCGAAACAGTGCTTCCGTCACGATAACGATGAATAATCCCGTCAAGCGCGAGCATTGGTCTCCGGCGTCCTGTCGCAATTTGTTATAGTGTAACGTGATGTTGTTTCGGCCACACCCCCACAGCCCCACAGGCTCCCAGATTTACGGATGAATTGCATGTCGCGCCAACGC
This sequence comes from Aquisalimonas sp., assembly GCA_007127625.1. Classification (GTDB taxonomy): domain Bacteria; phylum Pseudomonadota; class Gammaproteobacteria; order Nitrococcales; family Aquisalimonadaceae; genus Aquisalimonas. Next base: position 5,909 of record SKYZ01000171.1, read on the forward strand.
ATCACCGACGTCCCGACCAACCTGATTACCGGATTCCTCGGGGTGGGCAAGACCACCGCAGTGCGGGCATTGCTGAACGGGGCACCGGCGAACGAACGATGGGCCGTGCTGGTCAACGAGTTCGGTCAGATCGGCGTGGATGCCGCGGCGGTTGAACCGGACCACGGTGCGCCCTTCATCCGGGAACTGCCCGGGGGCTGCCTGTGCTGCACCATGGGGGCGCCGCTGCAGGTTACCCTGACGCGGCTGCTGCGCGAAGCACGGCCGGACCGGTTGCTGATCGAGCCCACCGGCGTGGGGCATCCGGCGCGCGTGCTGGATACCCTGCGTGGCGAGGGGCTGGCAGAGGCCCTGGATGTGCGTGCCACCGTCTGCCTGGTTGACCCGCGCCGCCTGGAGGAGGAGCGAGTAACCAGTGACAGCACCTTCCAGGATCAGGTGGAACTGGCGGACGTTCTGGTGGGCAACAAGTGCGACCTCTGCGACGCGACTCTCCTGCAGCGGTTCCGGGAGTGGGGGTCGACCCTGTACCCGCCCAAAGCGGTGGTGGCCACCACCGCAAATGGCGTGCTGGATCCCGCCTGGCTGGATGTCGAGGCCGATTCCGGGCGCCTCGCTCGTCACCCCGAGGCCCACCATGATCACGCGCATGCTCATGGCGCCGGG
>SKYZ01000154.1 GCA_007127625.1 Aquisalimonas sp.
CAGGTCCAGGGCATCGCCACCGCCGCCGGCTGCCAGCTCGTCGCCACCGCCGACCTGGCCGTGGCCGGCCGCTCGGCGCGCTTCGCCACCTCGGGCATCAACCTGGGCCTGTTCTGCAGCACCCCGGCGGTGGCGGTCAGCCGCGTGGTGCCCCGCAAGAACGCCCTGGAAATGCTGTTCACCGGCGATTTCGTCGAGGCTGACGAGGCCGCCCGCATCGGGCTCGTCAATCGCGTTGTGGACGACGATCAACTCGTGGCCACCACCACGGAAATGGCCGAGAAGATTGCGGCCAAGCCGCCGGAGGCCATCCAGGCCGGCAAGGCGCTGTTCTACCGGCAAAGCGGCAAGGACCTGGCCGCCGCCTACGACGACGCCTCCGAAACCATGGCCTGCAACATGGACACGGACGCGGCGCGGGAAGGCGTGGATGCATTCCTGGAGAAGCGCAAGCCGCGGTGGTGAGAACATCATATGCGTCGCTTCCGCGGCAACCGGGCCGATTGGCGCGTTGACTCGCGGTTGCCCCAAAAACTGGCCCCTGTAACCTGCATCAAGATGCACCTTACAGGGGCCACACGTCGTCGCGACTGACGTCGCTCCCACAGAAGGGGATGGCGGAAGCGTCAACTGAAGCGGCTGAAGTCCGGCTGGCGCTTTTCGAAGAAGGCGGTGACGGCCTCCTGGTGCTCTTCGGAGACCAGACCGGCGGCGAATGCCTCTGTTTCCTTCGCCACCGCCTCACGCATCCGCTCCAGGTGGAACGCGCTGTTGATCAGGCCCTTGGTGGCGCGCAACGCCTGGGGTGGCAGGGCCGCCAGTTTCTGCGCCGTGGCCATGGCCTGCTCGTCGAGTTCCGCGTCGTTGCAGCTCATGGAGACGATGCCAAGCTCCCGCGCACGCTCACGATCAAAGGGCTCGCCCAGAAGCAGCGTGTGGCTCGCCTTGGTGCGCCCCGACAGCATGGGCAGGACATAGCTGCAGGCAAATTCGGGAGTCAGACCCAGGCGCACGAACGGCAGCGAGAAGCTCGCCGTCTCGCTTGCCGCAACCACGTCACAGTGCAACAGCATGGTGGTGCCGATGCCCACGGCGTGGCCGCGCACCGCCGCCACCACCGGTTTGGGGAAATCCAGCATGTCGTCGATGAGCTTCATGGCCGGAGCCTTCTCGCCACTGGCCACCCGCTTCTTCCCCTGCTCACCGAAGTCCTGGAGATCATTGCCGGCGGTGAAGTGTTCGCCCGACGCCTGCAACAACACCACCCGAACGTTCCCGTCCTCGCGAGCCTCGTTCATGGTGGCACGCAGGGTGTCGTACATCTCGCCGGTGAGGGCATTGCGCTTGTCGGGACGACCCAAAGTGACGACGAGCACGCCGTCACGACGTTCAGTGCGAATACTCATGATTCGACCTTATTCCTCGGGCAACGCCCTCGATGGACCGCAGGCATGCGGCCCGCCGAAGGCAGTGATGGATTGAAATCAGAAGTCCTGCTTGGCCAGCCACGGCACAATGCGCTCGAAGGCTTCCTCGATCTTCTCCATGGAGGTGGAGTAGCTGATGCGCAGGGAATTGCTGCAGCTCTCGCCAAAGGCATCGCCGGGGACGGTGCATACACCGGTTTCCTGCAGCATGCGCAGGCAGACCTGGTTGGCATTGGCGCCATGGGGAAGCGACGGAAAGATGTAGAACGCGCCCTGGGGCCAGTACCCCGTGAGATGGGGCGTCTCGCTGACCAATTGGACGATGCGGTCCCGCCGCTGGGCGTACTCCTGCACCATGTCGTCGACGCAGCTGCGATCGCCCTTGAGCGCGGCGATGCCGGCCCACTGGGCCGGCGTGTTGGCCACCGTGGTGGTGAACATGTGATAGCGGCGCAGCTTCTTGATGGCGCCCTGGCTGGAGATGATCCAGCCGATGCGCAGACCGGCCATGCTGTAGGTCTTGGAGAAGCTGCTGGCCACCATGACGTTATCCAGGTCCATGGCGTGGCGCAGGACGCTGGGATACTCCATGTCGTCCAGCAACAGGTGATCGTAGACCTCGTCACTGAACACATACACGCCGCGGTATGCCGCCTCCTGGCAGATGGCGTCGATGGTCTCCGCGGGATACACCGTGCCAGTGGGGTTGCTTGGCGAGTTCAGCACGATGCCGTAGGTGCGCATGCCGATGTTGTCGATCACCTCCTGGGGATCGAGCTGGTGACCGTGCTCGGCACGCGTGGGAATGTACTTCACCTCGCCGCCATTCATGCGGATCAACGGCGCGTAAAGCAGGAAGGTGGGGTCGGTGACCAGAAACTGCCGGCCCGGCGCGGAGGTGGCCGTCAGCGCCAGGTACATGGCCTCGGTGCAGCCGGCAGTGATGAGGATATTGTCCTCGGTCAGGGTCCGGTTGTAGCGCCGGCTGTAGTACTCGGCCAGGGCGGTCAGCAGCTCCGGCAACCCGGCGTCCATGGTGTAACCGGTGTGACCTTCCTCCAGCGCCTCGATGTAGGCGTCCACGATGTGACGCGGCGTCGGGAAATTGGGCTGACCGATGGACAGGTGCACCACGTCCTCCATGGACGCGGCCAGATTGACCATCTTGCGGATGCCCGCCACGGGGATCGCACGGAGCGCGGGTGCCCAGCTCGCATCCCGGACTTCGTCCAGGTCCTGCGCCTCGGTATCGGTGGGATTGACTGCCATGATGCCTCCGTGGATCGCCCGGTGCCCCGACACCGGTGGGAACTGCGGTAACAAGCGGAGCGTATGCCCCTGCGGAGCACCGGGTCAAGCACTCCTGGAAGCCCGGCGTGGCGGGCGCTGAGCGCTACCAGCTTGACGCTCCGGGGGCTGCTCTATACCGTCGAGGCAAAGGCGAAGCGCCCCGGGGCTGCCAGGCCCTACGCACGCCACCCCGGATTGCCCTGCGCAAACCATCTTGGGAGTCCGAAATGCAACAACCGGTCATCGCCGTCCTTACCGGGGAAGGAGAAGAACTGCCGCCCGGCCTGGACGCCATCTCCGATGCCGCCGATCTGCGGCTTGCCAACAGCCGCGAGAGCCTGGAACAGGCATTACCCGGGGCGGACATTCTGCTGGTGACGGATTTCCGCACGGAGATGCTCGCCGAATGCTGGCACCTGGCGGACCGGTTGCAATGGGTCCACGCTACCAGTGCCGGCGTCGATGCCCTCATGTTCCCGGGTCTGCAGAACAGCGACATCCCCATCACCAATGCACGGGGCATCTTCGATCGACCCATTGCCGAGTTCGTACTCGGCCTGGTGCTGGCATTCGCCAAGGACCTGCCCGCCTCCGTGCGCTATCAGGATCAGCACGCCTGGCAGCACCGGGAGACGGAGACCATCCGCAACAAACGTGCGCTGATCATTGGTGCGGGGGCCATCGGACGCGAGATCGGCCGCATGCTGGCGGCGGCGGGCATGCAGGTGGACGCCGTGGCCCGCTCCGCCCGCCAGGATGACCGGGATTTCGGCCGCGTATACGCGCAGCACACGTTGCTGGAACATCTGCCGGAGGCGGATTTCGTGGTGGTGGCCGCCCCCCTCACCGATGCCACCCGGGGCCTGTTCGACCACGAAGCCTTCGCCGCCATGAAACCCGAGGCGCGTTTCATCAACATCGGCCGCGGCCCCATCGTGGATACCGAGGCGCTGGTGGAGGCGCTGGATAACGACGCCATCGCCGGCGCGGGCCTGGACGTCTTCGAAGAGGAGCCCCTGCCCGCAGGGCATCCCCTGTGGGACTTCCCCCAGGCCATCCTGTCGGCACACATGGCCGGCGACGTGGTGGGCTGGCAGGAAGCCCTGACCATGCAGTTCCTGGAGAACTTCCGGCGCTGGCAGGCGGGAGATGCACTGCACAACGTCGTCGACAAGCGTCGCGGCTATGTACCGCCCAACTGAGCCAGCGGTGCAGGGCGCGCCATTGCACCCGGGACCGCGCTGGACCTTACCGCTTATTCCATTCAACATAACCGGATTGCCGGCCGCTGCAGCATGTGCGCCAACCAGACGCACATGGCCAGTCGCCAACGGCCCGAACAACCACCGAGGGGAGTGTCATGCTGGATTCGCCTTTGCTCAAGCACTGTCAGGGTTACATCAACGGCCAGTGGCTGGACGCTGACGGGGGGAAGACCCTGACCGTCTACAACCCCGTCGACGGCGACGCTCTGGCGCAGGTACCAGGCATGGGCCCCGAGGAGACGACCCGTGCCATCGAGGCCGCACGCAACGCGCTGAAGTCGCCGGCGAGCCTGGCCCAACGGCGCGAGTGGCTGCAGAACATCGTCAAGGCACTGGAAGCGAACCGCGAAGAGCTCGGCCTCATCCTGTGCATGGAGCATGGCAAACCCTGGAAGGAGGCCTCCGGCGAGGTGGACTATGCAGCCGGATTCTTCCGCTACTGCGCCGACAACCTGGAGGCCCTTGCGCCCCGGCAGCTGGACGAAAAGCCGCGCAACTGCAGCTGGACGGTCCACTACCGGCCCGCCGGCGTAGTGGCCCTGGTCACGCCGTGGAACTTCCCCATCGGCATGATCGCGAAGAAGCTGTCGGCGGCCATCGCGGCGGACTGCCCCAGCGTGATCAAGCCCTCGTCCAAGACACCGCTGACCATGGTGGCCCTGTTCACCCTGCTGGACGAAGCGCTGGACATGCCGCCGGGCAAGGTGAATCTGGTGACCGGCTCCGCCGGGCCCATCGGCGACACCCTGTGCGACCATCCGGATGTCCGCGTGCTCAGCTTCACCGGTTCCACCGAGGTCGGCCGTGAACTCATCGAACGCAGTGCGCCCCAGGTCAAGAAGCTCACCCTGGAACTCGGCGGCAACGCGCCCTACATCGTCTTCCAGGACGCCGACCTGGATGCCGCCGCCGATAACCTCATCGGCAACAAGTTCCGTGGCGGTGGCCAGACCTGCGTATGCGCCAACCGTGTCATGGTGCACGAGAGCGTGGCCGCGGATTTCGCCGAACGCGTCAAGGCCCGCGCGATCAAGCTGAAGGTGGGAGACGGCCTGGAGAGCGACACCGACATCGGGCCGCTGATTGACCGCAACGGCTTCGAGAAGGTGCGTCGTCACCTCACCGACGCCATCGACAAGGGCGCTGAACTGGTCATGGGGGACGTCCCGCCATCGCTGGAGAACGACTGGGGCGGCTTCTTTCCGCCCACCATCGTGCTGGGCGTCACGCCGCAGATGGCCTGCTGGAAGGAGGAGACCTTCGGCCCGCTGGTGCCCATCGCCACCTTCAGTGATGACGACCAGGCCATCGACATGGCCAACCAGACGGAGTTCGGCCTGGCCTCGTACATCTTTACCGGCGACGACCAGCGCGCCCAGAAGGTGATTGCCGCTCTGGAATTCGCCCACGTCGGTTACAACACCGGCTCCGGCCCGACCCCGGAGGCGCCCTTTGGCGGCATGAAGCAGTCCGGCTACGGCCGCGAGGGCGGCATCGAGGGGCTGTTCGAGTTCGTGGAACCGCAGACCGTCCCCCGCGGCGCCTGAATCCGGGCCGCGAGGGCACAACCACGACGCCCTGCGCCACGGCAGGGCGTCGTGCGTTCAGGGGCAGTCAGGACAGAAGCAGGTGCAGCACCAGGGACACGGTGGCGACGGCGAAGACGGTGGACACCAGGATCACCGACGAGGCGCCGGAGACATTCACCTGGTACCGCTGCGCCAGCACGTAGACGTTGGCCGCCACCGGCAGGGACGCCATGATGATCAGCGCCGCCTGGCCCACCGGCGGGACACCCAGCATGACTGTTGCGCCCCAGACCAGCAGCGGGTGGGCCACCAGCTTCAGCAGCACCAGCAGGCCGGTCTCCACCGCCTGCTCCCCGAGCGGCTGACGCGCAAGCGTCGCGCCCAGGGCGAACAGGGCCGCGGGACCGGCGGCATTCCCCAGCAATTCCAGATAGGCGAACACCGGTTCCGGCAACGGCACCGTGGCCACGCTCACCGCCACACCGAGCACCGAGGCCACGATGAGCGGGTTGCGCACCACCCCCAGAGTCGCCGTACGAACGGCACGACCCAGACTGCCCCGGCCACCGCGATCCACCTCGATAATGGCCGTGGCCACGCCGATCAGGATGGCCGTATCCACGACAATCACCACCGCCGCCGCAGGTGTCGCTTCCGTACCCAGCGCTGCAATCACCAGCGGCAGGCCCACGAACCCGACGTTGGCGAAGGACGCCGCAAGAGCCTGGATGGCGCGTTTGCCTGCGCCGCCGCCGAAAACCAGACCGGCAAGCCAGTAGGTCAGGCCGAACAGCATCAGCCCCGGAAGCAGCCAGGCCAGGAACAGGGCGGGATCTCTCAGGTCCTCCACCGGCGCATCGGCAATACTGCTGAACAGTAACGCCGGCAGCGCGAAGAAGAACACGAAGGTGTTGAGCCCGGAGATGGTCTCGCCGGGCATCAGGCGCGTCCGCCCCGCCAGCATGCCCGTGAAGATCAGGGCAAAGAACGGCAGGGCGATGGTCAGGACGGCGTTCACGGCATGGCTCGCACTGCACGTTGAGACGCCGGCCCGCTACGCTCCGGGGCCGGCCGGAAGCGAGTGATCTGCCCTACTTGCTGGCAACCGCCCGCGGCGCGTCGGTCTCGACGGTCTCCGTCGCCTCCCCGCCATTACGGTAGTGCACCAGCTTCCAGTAGCCGAACAGGTTGGCCTTGCGCACCGACAGGCGCTCGAATCCGTCGTGATCGGGCAACGTGTCCAGATCCATGTCCGGACGGAAGCCCACCAGCTTCGACAGGGGCCGCAGGCCCTTCTCCAGCCCGCGCAGCACTGGATTGCGCGATGCAAAGTGATTGACGATGAGGATGTCTCCCCCCGGCTTGCACACGCGCCGCATTTCGCTGATCAGACGGTCCGGATGCGGAACCACCGAGGCCACGTACATGCAGGCGATGCTGTCGAAGCTGTCATCCGGGAACTCCAGGTTCTCGGCATCCATGACCAGCAGATCCTCCACCTGGTGACCATCGCACTCCGCCGTCACCCGCTCCCGGGCCTTGTCCAGCATCTCAGGCGAGATGTCGATGCCCACCACGCGAGTTCGCGGATCATAGGCCGGCAACGACAGCCCCGTGCCGACGCCCACCTCCAGAATGCGTTGGCCGGGCTTCTGGTTGAGCACCTCGATGGCGAATTTCCGCCCCTGGGCAAAGACCGGACCGAAAACGCGATCATAGTGATTGGCGTACCGGCGATAGGCATTGCGAATGGATGGTAGATCCATGGATCGTGATACCCCTTGTGAAACCTGCGGCGTCGTGCCCGGCCGCCCCTGTTCAGGAGTTGCAGGGCAGGTCCCGGATTCCTCGCGCGAACTGCCCTGCGTCTCTCAAGATAAAGCCGGTTGCGCTATACCCGTCAACCAGCCCGATGAACACCTCGGCGGATCAGCCCTGCGCTGAAGCCTTGAGTGCTTCGGCAAAGATGCTCACGCCTTCGTCGATCTGCTCGCCGTTGACGATCAGCGGCGGCAGCCAGCGCACGATCTGGCCACCATAGGCCCCGCAGCGGATCATCAGCAGCCCGCGCTTCTCGGCCTCCTGGAGGATGCGCATGGCACGCTGCCCGTCGGGGTTGCCGTCGGCATCGACGATTTCCGTGCCCTGCATCAGGCCCTTGCCGCGCACGTCGCCGATGGCCGGGTTGTCTGCCTTGAGTTCATCCAGCTGCTTGCGCAGGCGCGCACCCTGGGTCGCGGCATTGTCCACCAGCCCTTCTTCGTCGAAGACGTCCAGGGTCGCCAGAGCGGCGGCGCAGGCCACGGCATTCCCACCGTAGGTGCCGCCCTGGGAGCCCGGCCAGCCCTTCTCCATGACCTCCCGGCGCGCCGCCATGGCCGATAGCGGAAAGCCGCTGGCCAGACCCTTGGCAGTGATCACCACGTCCGGCGTCACGTCATAGTGCTGGTGCCCCCAGAACAGTCCGGAGCGGCCGTAGCCCGACTGCACTTCATCCATGATCAGCAGAATGCCGTGGCGATCACAGATCTCGCGCAGCCCCTGCATGAACGCGGTGTTGGCCGGCACGTAACCGGACTCCCCCTGGATGGGCTCGATGATCATGGCCGCCGTTTCCTGCGGCGCCGACTGGGTGTGCAGGATGTTGTCCAGCTCGCGCAGGCAGAACTCGGTGGCCGTCTTCTCGTCCATGCGCAGCCGGTAGGTATTCGGGAACGGCGCCACCACGACGCCGCCCATCAAGGGCGCCACCCCGGCACGCAGGCCGACGCTGGACGTCGTGGTGGACAGCGACCCCATGGTCCGCCCGTGGAAACATCCCTGGAATGTGATGATGTTCGGCCGCCCGGTGGCCTGGCGTACCAGGCGAATGGAAGCCTCCACCGCCTCGGTGCCGGCGTTGGAGAAGAAGATGGAGGTGAGATCGTCCGGCATGCGCTCGCCGAGCTTCTCCGCCAGCTCCTTGAGCGGCGGATGCTTCATGATGGCGTACTGGCCATGGATCAGGGTTTCCACCTGCTTCTGCGCCGCCGCCACCACCTTGGGATGGCAATGACCGGTGCCGGTGACACCGATCCCGGAGCTGAAGTCCATGTAGCGCTTGCCGGACTCATCGAAAAGGTACATGCCCTCGCCACGGGTCGCCGTAATACCGGACGACTGCTTCATCAGCGGCGTAATGTGACCGGGTTCGTGGGCCATGGATACCTCCTCGGGAACAATTGAGCAACGAGTGTACACCCGCCTTTTGCGGGCCTTCAAACCGGGTGACCCCGCGTTTGCGGCGCCATGGCAGGGATACTCAGGCCAGGGCTGCAAGGACTGCGTCGCCGATGGCAGTCGTCTCCCGTTGCATGGTGCCGTGAACCTGCAGGTCGGACTCCACCGCCTCGCGCAACCGCCGGGCCGCCGTCGCCGCGCGGGAGTCCTCCTCGCCCATCCAGTCCAGCATCATGGCGCCGGTGAGCAGCATCGCCTGCGGCCCGGCCAGGTTGTGCCCGGCGATATCAGGGGCACTGCCGTGGGTGGGTTCGAACATCGGCGGCTGGCGCCGGTCTGCCGGATTCAGGTTGCAGGAAGGGGCCACACCCATGCCACCACTGAGCACCGCGGCAAGATCCGTGAGAATGTCGCCCTGGAGGTTGCTGGCAACCACCACGTCGAACTGCCAGGGACTCATGACGAACTTCATGCAGGCGGCGTCCACCAACTCGTGGTGGGTGGCAATGCCCGGGTAATCCGCAGCGACTTCGGCGAAGACCTCGGTGTACATCTCGCCCCAGTAGCGCAATGCGTTGCGCTTGGTAATCAGGCACACCTGGGCGCGTGCCGTGCCACCACCCGGCAGCGGAAACTCGCGGTTGCGGCGAGTTCCTGCCTCACGCTCGGCGGCCCGCGCCGCGGCGCGCTCGAAGGCGTGGCGGAAGATCCGTTCGGCACCGGCACGGGTGAACACCTCCATCTGCGTGGCGACTTCCCGCGCCGTGCCCGGCGCCAGGCGTCCGCCCTGACCGACGTATTCTCCCTCGCTGTTCTCCCGGATCACCAGCATATCGAGATCCCGCGCCCGCTCGTCCGCCAGGTACCTGGGCGCGCCTTCCAGGAGGATGGCCGGGCGTTCACAGGCCCATTGATCGAAGCCCTTGCGGATATCCAGCAGCGGGGCGAGGGAAACCGCGTCGGAGAGCAGGTAGCGCTGCGGATCGCTGGTGGGGCCGGGATCGCCCAGCGCACCCAGCAGGATCGCGTCGTACCCGGCCAGGGTCTCCTTCCAGTCATAGGGCATCATCTGACCGTTCTCGCGGTGCCACTGGTGAGAGGGCCAAGGCAGCTCATCCAGAGCCATGTCCGGCCCGCCCTGTTCCGAGAGGGCCCGCAACGCCTTCAGCGTCACGGCCATGACCTCGGGACCGATCCCGTCACCGGGCAGAACGGCGACTCGCCACTGCCTGCGCCGTCCGCCATCACGGTTCCACATGATATTCGCTCCCCATTCGTGAACTGGTGGCGACGGATACGGTCGGGTACCGTCGACCAAATTGCAACCAGCGCTGCACCGGACGGTGTGTTCACACGGACACTATAGGCACTGATACAATACCGGACCAGAACGGTACGGTTTCACCGGTAGTCGGAGGATAATCATGTACAGCCCAGGCGGCGAACCCGTCATCTTCAATCGCGACTGCGACGCGGTGGTCATACCGGCGGGTGACTCCGGAACCATCCCGGAAGGCGTTGAAGGCGTGATCACGCAGGCCCTGGGAGGCAGCTACACGGTCTACATCCAGGGCAACCTGTTCCGTATCGCGGGAGTGGACGCCGACGCCATCGGCAAGGAGCCGACACCGCTGCCGGAACTGCCGGATGACGCCTCCGACCAGGACGTGGAGAACCTGGTCTGGGACCAGATGCACACCTGTTTTGACCCGGAGATCCCCATCGACATCGTCGAACTGGGGCTGGTCTACCACTGCGAGATCCGCCGGATCGACGAAGACCGGCGCGAGGTGGATATCCAGATGACGCTCACCGCACCCGGCTGCGGCATGGGTGACATCATCGCCAGCGACGTCAAGCACAAGGTGGAACTGGTGCCCACCATCGAGCGCTGCAACGTGGACCTGGTGTTCGATCCGCCCTGGTCGGCAGAGATGATGACCGACGCGGCCAAACTGCAGACCGGGATGCTCTGACGGCACGACTGTGACGTCAGCCCGCCGCCCTCAGCGGCCGAGGGTGATCGTGTGCAGATCCGGCGTCTGCCGCCAGAACGCGACACCCTCTTCCATCACTTCCTCCATCACCGAGAAATACGACGGCCCCACCAACTCCAGTCGGCCGGCAATCTCGTGCTCGTCCCGGGTCAGCGCCATGCCGTACTTGCGGGCGATGCGGTGCATGCGAGCGTTGCCCGGCTCGGAGATGATGAAGACGCGGCTGACGGAGAGATTGCGCGCATGGACCAGCAGTCGGCGGAATAGCGTGCTGCCGAGGCCCTGGTTCTGCCACGGCCGCTCGACGCTGAACGCCAGTTCGGCGCGTCGGGGCCAGTCACGGTTCAGCAGGGCGAATTCGCCCACCGCCCGCAACGCACCATCGACGAAGGCACCAAAAAGCTCCTGGGTGAAGGGGTCCGCTTCGTCACAGTAGCGCCGAATGAACGCGTCGCTGACCAGGCCGGCGAAGCGGTCGCGGCGGGCCTGCGGGTCGAGCCTGAGGAGGTGCTCGCGCCAGAGCGCGCGCTCTCCAAACCAGAGCCGGCGAATCACCGGCTCGTTGCTCCAGGGCGTCGGGAAGGGCAGGGGCTGTGTCATGAGAATCACCAAGATAGACAAGTCTGTTTATTGCTGCAGTGCAATATACCGCTTTTGCGCTCGCACCACAACTAGAGAAGCTCGTCAATATGCCCCGGTTCACGGCGTGGGCGTGCCGGGCAAGGGAGGCCGACCAGCAGCAAGCATTCCGTTGACGTGCGCAGAGCGTGGGTCGAAACTGATCTGTTGGCGGTCAGTGCCAACACCTCTATTCGCCGACGGAGGCAGAACTCATGAAAGCGTGGACCATTACCGAAGCCGGAAAACCCGACGTACTGCAATGGCAGGACGCCCCGGAGCCGGAACTGGGACCCAGCGACGTGCGGGTCCGGGTGCACGCCGCCGGTCTCAACCGGGCGGACCTGCTCCAGCGCCAGGGGCTGTACCCGGCTCCCGCCGGCGCCAGCCAGGACGTGCCGGGACTGGAGTACGCGGGCATCGTTGACGCCGTCGGCAGCAACGTCCAGGGACGCCGCCCGGGCGACCGTGTCATGGGCCTGATCGGCGGTGGCGCCTATGCCGAACAGCTGGTGGTGCACGAACGCGAGACGCTGACGGTCCCGGACACCATTTCCCTGACGGATGCGGCAGCCATTCCCGAGGCCTTCCTCACCGCCTACCGCGCGCTGTTCCTGGAGGGCGGGCTGCAGCCGGGCGGCTGGTGCCTGATCCGGGCGGCCACGTCCGGGATCGGCATCGCCGGCATGCAGCTGGCCCGGGCCTTCGGCGCCCGCACCCTGGGAACGAGCCGCAGCGCCCAGCGTCTGGAACAGGTGCGTCACTGGGGGCTGGACGTCGCCCACGCCGAGGAACACGGCCCTCTACTGGACACGGTGCGTCAGCACACCGGCGAAGGCGTCCACGTGATCCTCGACCTGGTGGGCGGCGGAGGCTACCTGCGCGAGAACATGGAGTGCCTGCGCCCTGAGGGGACCCAGGTGGTTGTCGGCCTGATGGCGGGCAGGGAGGACGACCTCAACATGGGCATGTTGCTGTTCCGGCGGCTGACCCTGCGCGCGATGACCATGCGCTCCCTGCCAGTGGAGCGGCGCATCGCCCTGGCGCAGCTGTTCAGCGACCGCCTGGCGCCCTTCTTCGCTGAAGGCCGTCTGAAGCCGGTGGTGGACACGGTGCTGCCATTCAATCAGGCCCGTGAGGCCCACCAGCGCATGGAGTCCGGCGAGCACACGGGCAAGATCGTACTGAGTACCGAGGCCTGAACCGTCACGGCGAATGACCGTCGGCACGCACGGCGTCCTCCATTCCAATTCCGCGCCGGTGCATGCACAATCGCGGTTCGCGCACGAGGGCGGGAAACCACTGCATGGTCCGAAACGCTGAAAAACGACTGGCCGGTCTCCTGAACACGCATCAGCGGGGGCTGCTGCGGGGCAGCCTGAAGGGTCTGGAAAAGGAGAGTCTGCGCGTGGACCGCGACGGGCACATTGCGCAGACGCCGCATCCACCGGCACTGGGCTCCAGCCTGACCCACCCATGGATCACCACGGACTACTCCGAGGCACTGCTGGAGTTCGTCACCCCGCCCGTACACGAGATCAGCGAGGTGCTGACGTTCCTCGAGGACGTGCACACCTTCGCCTACCAGAACATCGGCGACGAACTGCTCTGGGCCACCAGCATGCCCTGCATCGTCGGCGGCGACGCCAACATCCCCATCGCCTGGTACGGGGAGTCCAACGTCGGCTGGATGAAGCATGTCTACCGCCGCGGACTGGACTGGCGCTACGGCCGCGCCATGCAGGCCATCTCCGGCATCCATTTCAATTACTCGTTCAGCGACGAGTTCTGGGCGGTGCTGCAGGAGCACGAGGGCGACCGGCGCGACCGGAGCACGTTCGTCTCGGACGCCTACTTCCGTCTGATCCGCAACTTCCAGCGCTACGGCTGGTTGGTGCCGTACCTGTTCGGCGCCTCGCCGGCGGTATGCAAGTCGTTCACCGGGGGCACGAACATCGATTTCCGGGAATTCGATGCCTACACCTTCTACGAGCCCTTCGGCACCTCCCTGCGGATGAGCGACATCGGCTACAAGAACAATGCCCAGGCGGCGTTGAACATCTCCTTCAACGACCTGGACGCCTACGTCAGCAGCCTGGAGCGGGCCATCTTCACCGAGGACGCCGAATGGGCCCGGATCGGCACCCGGGTCAACGGCGAATGGCGACAGCTCAACACCAACACCCTGCAGATCGAGAACGAGTACTACAGCTTCGTGCGACCCAAGGCGGTGGCCCGCTCCGGCGAGCGGCCTTCACGGGCACTGCACCGGGCGGGCGTCGAATACATCGAGATCCGCGCCCTGGACCTGGATCCGTTCGCGCCGGTAGGCGTGGTGGACAGTCAGCTGCATTTCCTGGAAGCGCTGCTGGTCTACTGCCTGCTGGAGGACAGTCCGCCGATCTCCGCCCGCGAGCAGTGCAGCATCAACCACAACCAGGGCCAGGTCGCACGCTACGGGCGCGACCCTGAATTGCTCCTGGATGACGGCGGCCGCCAGGTGCCGCTGCGCGACTGGGCCGCTGCGATCTGCAGCGACCTGGAGTGCATTGCCGAGCTGCTGGACCAGACTCGAGAGAACACGCCGTACGGCGATGCCGTGCGGCTCTACCGGGAGAGCGTACGCGACGCCGAGCGGACACCGTCGGCACGAATCCTTGCAGGCATGCGCTCGGCCGGCGAGAACTTCATCGAGTTCGCCATGCGCCAGTCCCGTCGCCACGAACAGGCGTTCAAGAACCACCCGCTGTCACCGGAAACCCGGCAACGCTTCGAGGAAACCAGCCGCGCGTCCCTGGCAGAGCAGGCGGCCATCGAACGGGCCGATTCCATCAGTTTCGAGGAGTACCTGGCCCGGTACTTCGATCAGTCGGCCGTTGCCGCCGGCTAGCGCCCCCAAAATGTGACGCAGTTCACTTTCCCGGGAGCGACAACCTGTCATTTCCAACAGGTCTGGTAAGCTGCATGTGTCATACTTCATTGACACCGTGCGCCGCTTCCCGTGGCGTCACAACCACCCGAGAAAGACTGCAGGCCATGACACAACACCAGGCCCTGACCGGCTCCAACGACAACCCCGGGGAGCGCCCGAGGCAGCATACCCGCGAATCCGTGCGCGAAGCGGCATTCCGACTGTTCGGGCGCCACGGTTATGACGGCGTCTCCATCGACACCATCGCGCGCGCTGTCGGCCTCAGCAAAGGCGCCCTGTACTGGCACTTCGATGGCAAGGAAGCACTTTTCACCGAGTGTCTTACCACCCTGAGCGAGCTCTTCCGCGACCACCTCGTTGTCCCCATGGAACAGGCCACAACACCCCGCGAACGGTTGGACTGCTTCTTCCAGGGGGTGGCATCGCTGAGCGAGTCGGACGCAGTGGCCGAAGGTATTGCCGGTTACTGGCAGGAGCCCTACAACGAAACCATGAGCCGTTGTTTTCGCGAGCATCTGGAAGGGCTGGAGGAGTCGATCCGCCGGCCGCTGCAGGCCGCCCTGCAGCCAAGCGACGACGCCGGCGCCCTGCGCCCGGTGGCGGATGCGGAGACCAGCAGCGAGACCCTCATGGCGCTCATGGAGGCGATGCTGCTGCCCCTGCGCCGGCGCACACCCGCCCTGCGACGTGCCATCATCGAGGACCTGCGCACCACCATGTTGCGCGCCTACACTGAGTAACTGGCTGCACGTTAACGGGTGTAGCCGGTGAGTTCGGCGTAGCCGCGACCATCCGGACCCTCGCGGCCCGACACCCGGACGGCACCCTCCCAGTAGCGGAACGCGCCGTCCAGTTCCTGGTGATCGACCACAGCGTCGAGTTCCAGGTCCAGGCCCTCGTCGGGGATGCGCATACGCCAGGCAACCGGGTACTCGCCGCCCCGCGGGCTTTGCCAGTGCCGGCGCGCTTCCAGTTCCACATCGTCCAGGTCCAGGACGCGTGAGCCACCGTCGGCATCCACCAGCAATCCCTTGCTCAGCGGATCAATGGTGCCGTCCTCCCGGCGCAGTTGATAGAACATGATGTCGCGGCCGTCATCGAGCTGCACCGAGAACCAGTCCCAGCCCACCTGATCCTCGCTCAGAGTGCTGGTGCCCCATTCCCGATCCATCCAGGCATCGCCCGACACGGCATAATGGCGGTCCGCGATGTCGATTCGGCCTTCCGCGGCCAGGCGGGTGTAGGAGTAATAGCGGGAGGCGTTGCCCGGCAACGGCCCCTTGCGACTGTATCCGGTCTCACCCTGCAGCACCAGTGGCTTGCTTGGTTCCACCCGCATGGAAACCCCCAGGTCATCGCCGGTGAAGTCCAGGGTCAGCGGCATCATCGACTCACCCTCGCCGGCCATCACCCAGTCCTCGGCGTGGATGCGGAACGGGTTCGCACGGCTGCCGGCCAGCCCTGCAGCACCGCGCACGAACCGCTCCCGGTGGTGGAACTCCCCGGTCTCGGTATCCGTTACCGCGAGGTGTGCCATCCAGAGCTGATCGGTGGCCAGGGCGGACTGTCGCTCCGGCATGTCCGGCGCCACATTGAATCGGAACAGCGTCACCTGGAAGCCGAAGTGACGCCCGCTGTCGTCTTCGACGTTGCCGGTGACATACCACCACTCGTGGCGATACTCGGGGTGCGGCAGATGATCCTCTGGAAAGCGCAATGGCTCCGGCCCGGTGACCCGTGCGAAGCCCTCGGCGGCGTCCTCACCGGCCAGGGCGCCGGTGACGTCGAACGCCTCCCCCGGCTCCGGGTCCGTGGCCCGCTCGTCCAGGTACCACAGCACCAGCAGCACCAGCAGGATGGTGGCCGCCAGCAGCCGCACGGCCCCGCGTCGCCCGGAGAAGGCGCGCCGCAGACGGGGGTGGTGCTGCACATCCGTCATTGCTACTCCTCCCGTAGCGCCTGGCCGGGCGATGTACGCGCCATGCGCCAGGCGGGATAGAGCCCCGCCGCCACGGCGGCAGCCACCGCCAACGCCACCGCCTGCGCCAGGATCCAGGGATCCACCGCCAGGTCCATGGACCAGCCGAAGGAGCGCTGGTTGATCACCAGGATCAGCGCCGCCGCCAGCCCCAGGCCCAGGGGGATGGCGAACAGGCCACTGAGCAGCCCCACCAGCACGTTCTGCGCCGTCACCAACACGCCAAGCTCCCGCGGTGTCATGCCGTTGGCGCGCAGCACCGCATACTCCCGGGCGCGCTCCAGGGCCAGCGCCAGCAGCGCGCTCAGCACCCCCGTGACGGCCACCAGGATGGCCAGGATGCGCAGTACCTGGGTGATGGTGAAGGTCTGGTCGAAGATCTCCAGCGATAGCTCGCGCAGCTCGCGGCTGGAGCGGAACTGCAGATGCTGACCATCCGCGGTGGCCTGCTGCAGCCGCTCGCGCAGGGCTCCCGTGTCCACGCCGGATGCCGCAAACACGCCGATACTGTCGATGGCCGGATCGTCCCAGTAACGATCATAGGTCGCCCGGGCCATAATCACTGCCCCCTCGGAGGTGCCGTAATCGTACAGCACCGCCGCCACCGGGAACTCCCTAGGCCCCTCGCCGGTGTCCAGACGCACCCGGTCCCCGACTGCGAGCTCCCGGTGCCAGGCATACGGTTCCGTGAGGAACACCGCGCCATCCTCCCGGTAGGCCCGCCAGGCCGACTCGGGATCACCGGCGCGGAAGCTGAAACCGTCCTCCGCCGCCGGCGGGATCTCGAACACCCGCAGCCGCGCGTCATGATCATCGGCGCCCACCCGTACGAACCGCGACCGGGTGACCAGCTCGATCCCGTCCACGGCCTCAAGCCGCTGTCGCTGCTCGGGCTCCATGGCGCCGCCACCCGGCACGGAGACGTAGATATCCGCATGCAGGGTCGCATCCAGCCAATCGGCGAAGGTGGTACGGAAGCTGTCCACCATGACGCCGACGCCGATCACCGCCGAGACGGCCACCATCAGTGCAGCGGCGGCAACCCCCGTACGCGACAGGCTGGCGGCCACGCCGCGGGCGGTCATGCGGCCGATAAAGCCGCCCAGGGCGCCAAGCACCGGCGTCAGTAGACGGGTCACCAGCCAGAGCAGTGGCGGCACCAGGAAGGCGGCGCCGATGATCAGCGCAAACAGGCCGGCGAAGGGCGCCAGCAGCCCCCGCTCGGTGGCGCCCAGAAGCATGGTGCCAAGGGCAGCCAGCACCAGTCCGGCCAGGCTCAGCCCCGGCAACCACCGCAGCCGACCACGCTCCAGGTGCGACCGACTCAGCGCCGCCCTGGGCGGAATGGCGGTGGCCTCCCGTGCCGGTGCCAGCGCCGCCACCACGGTCATGCCCACACCCAGCAACATGCCGCGCACCAGGGATTCCGGCGCCACGCTGAGCTCCCGTACCGACAGGACGAAATACAGGTCGTTGATGGTCCGGGTCACCAGGTCCACCAGCACCGTGGCCAGGGTAATGCCCAGGAGCAGACCCAGCATGGTGCCCACAAGACCAATGACGGCGGCTTCCAGCAGAATCACCCGGAACAGTTCACCCCGGGTGGTGCCAGTGGCGCGCAGCATGCCCATGAGCTGACGGCGCTGGACCACCGAGAAGGTCATGGTGTTGTAGATCAGGAACGCCCCCACCACCAGCGCCAGCAGGCTGAAAGCCTGGAGGTTGAGCTGGAAGGCGTCGGTCATCTGCTCCAGCGCGGCGGCGCGCTGATCGGCTTCCGCGAGCCGGGCGCCCGGCGGCAGCAACGCGTCCACCGTCGCTACCTGATCTTCCGTGAGCACCAGATCCACCCGGTCCAGGTGCCCGGTCCGTCCCAGAAGCTCCTGGGCCGCGGCCACGTCCATGATGATCACGTCCTGCAGGCCCACCGCCTCCAGCTCCCGGGCTGGCTCGAGGCCGGCGAGTACGCGCAGGTCGTGATCCCGCCCGCCGTGACTGACGGTGAAGCTGTCGCCGGGCTCAAGCTCCAGCCACCGCAGATCCTCGGCCAGCATGACGGCGCCACCGGGGCGTGCCAGGAGATCACCAGCGTCCACCAGCCCGGAGACCGCGCCCACCGCCGGCCGCACGCCGGTTTCCGCGAACACGTCCACACCCAGCACCCGGAGGCTCCGCCGATCATCGCCGGGCAGGCGCACGAACCCTTCCACCACCGGGGCCGCCGGCCGGATGCCGTGGTCCCGTCGCAACTCCACGTACCACGCCTCGGGAATGCCTTGGGGACCCCCCACCACCTGGTGCGTGGTCTGGCCTGTGAGGGCATCGGTGGACAGGCTGAAGGCGCGGGAGGCGCTCTGGTTGGCGAGATCCACCGCCACCACCACGGCCACGCCGATGGCCACGCCCAGCAGCGCCAGGCCCAGCTGCCAGGGATGGCGCACCAGGTAGCGGATACTGGCGCGCAGCAGCAGGGAACGCGGCAGCCCCGCCGCCATCACGCCTGCTCGCCGCCCAGATGGAGAATACGGTCCATGCGCCGGGCCACATCCATGCTGTGGGTGACCAGCACCACAGTCACCTGCCCGTCACCCGTGAGTTCGTCCAGCAGCTCCAGCACCGTCTCCGCGGTGGCGGCATCCAGGGTGCCCGTGGGCTCGTCGGCCAGCAGCAGCCGCGGCCGGTGCACCAGGGCACGGGCGATGGCGATACGCTGCTGCTCACCACCGGAGAGGGCATCCGGGAAGGCATCGGCACGGTCCGCCAGACCCACCCGCTGGAGTAGCCCTGTGGCGCGCGCGCGGCCGTCCGCATCGAGTCCGCCGGTCATCTCCAGGGGCATGTGCAGGTTCTCGGCCACGGTCAGGGTGGGAATCAGGTTGAAGAACTGGAACACGAAGCCGATACGGTGACGGCGGAACAGGGTCCGGTCGCGCTCGTTCAACGCGGTCAGGTCAGTGTCGCCGATGCGGATGGTACCGGCGTCGGGCAGGTCCATGCCGCCGATAAGATTGAGCAGCGTGGACTTGCCCACGCCGCTGCGCCCCACCAGGGCCAGGCGTTCGCCATCGCCGATCCACTCGCTGAAGCCATCCAGCACCACCCGGCGCTGGCCGCCTTCGAGAAATGCGCGGGAGATTCCTTCCAGATCAATCATTAACGGCTCTCAGTGCGCTCGTGGCCACAACGGCTACAGCGCAGCAGGGTGACCAGTCGCCCCTGGCGCACATCGAATTTCGATTCCGTCACCACCTCCCAGCGATGGCGACCGGCCCGGCACAGGGTATCGCCTTCGCTCTTCTTGCGGCGCCGCTGGCGGCGGCGCAGGGGAACCACGTTGTCATCGGTCATCCCGGCTACCTGTACAACCTCTGCCAGCCTATTGTGCCGCAGGGTGCGGTCCGCAGTCTCACCTTGAACATCCGGACGAACGGCCCAATGCTGAGCCGAGGCCAACAACATCCACGATCAGAACTTCTCAACCGATCATCAAACCAGGAGGCATTCATGGCCAGCACCATCGTTGTCACCGGCGCCAATCGCGGCATCGGTCTGGAACTCGCCCGCCAGTGGCAGGCGCGCGGCGACACGGTGATCGGCGTCTGTCGCCGCCCCTCCGAGGAGCTGCAGACCCTGGGCGTGCACATCATCGATGGCATCGACGTCAGCGATGACAACAGTCTGCGGCGCCTGCGGGAGGAACTCGACGGCACACGCGTGGACGTGCTCTACAACAACGCGGGCATCCTCCGCGACGAACACCTGGACGCCATGGACTACGACCGGATCCGTGAGCAGTTCGAGATCAACACCCTGGGTCCCCTGCGCGTGACCACGGCGCTGCTGGACCGCATGGCGGAGGGAGGACGCATCGGTCTGATGACCTCCCGCATCGGATCCATTGCCGACAACGACTCCGGCGGACGCTACGGCTACCGCATGAGCAAGGCGGCACTGAACGCCGCCGGCAAGTCCCTGGCCCTGGACCTGCAGCCCCGCGGCATCGCGGTGGCCATCCTGCATCCGGGTTACGTGCGCACGGAGATGACCAACCACAGCGGCCATATCACTCCGGCAGAAGCCGCCGAACGGCTGATTCAGCGCATGGATGAACTGAGCCTGGAGAACACCGGCACCTTCTGGCACTCCGACGGCTCGGTGCTGCCCTGGTGACGGCACCCGGTGCCGTCACCAGCGGAACAGCACCAGGGCCTCGCCGCTGCAGATCAGCCGGTCGCCCTCGCCGAGACACTCGGTGTCCAGGTTCACCAGGGCCTTGTCCGGGCGCAGCCGGGTGATGGTGACCCGGGCGGTGAGTGGCTCGTCCACCCGCGCCGCCGCGTGCACCTCCATGTGCTGCTTGAGGTAATTGGTGCCGTGCCCCGGCAACTGCTCCCCCAGCAGGCAGGAGAACAGGCCGGCGATCAAGGGCTCCGGGATGGCGTAACCCGGTGCCGGGCCGCCGGCAAGTTCCATCCAGGCACGCACGTCAGCGGCG
>SKYZ01000382.1 GCA_007127625.1 Aquisalimonas sp.
CGGTCCGTGGCGACACCGCAGGCCCGCCCGTTCTCCACCTGGATACCGGTCACCCGGGTCTTCTGGTGGACGTCCACGCCTTCGTTGGCGGCGGCGCGAGCGTAGCCCCAGGCCACGGCGTCGTGGCGCACCACGGCCCCCGGGGCGTGGTACAGCGCGCCCATGACCGGCTGCGAGCCACCGCAGTTCAGATCAATGCCGGGGATGCCGCGGCCCACCGCGTCGCGGTCCACCACCTGGCTGTCCACGTCCAGGTGGCGGTTCACCTCGGCGCGCCAACGCATGGTGCGCATGGCCTCGTCGGAGTGGGCCAGGGTGTAGTGGCCCCGCGTGGAGTAGAACAGGTTGATGTCCAGTTCCTCGGACAGCCCCTGGAACATGCGCACGCTGGCGTCGTAGAAGCGCACGCCCTCCGGCGTCAGGTAGTTGGAGCGAACAATGGTGGTGTTGCGCCCGGTATTGCCGCCGCCGAGGTAACCCTGCTCCAGCACCGCCACGTTGCGAATGCCGTGACGCGTGGCCAGGTAGTAGGCGCAGGCGAGCCCGTGGCCGCCACCGCCGATGATCACCACGTCGTAGCTCTCCCGCAGGTCCGCCGGCTCAGGAAAGAACCGGGGCTCCTTGTGGGCGCCGCGCAGGCCGATCTTGAGAAGCCGCCAGGGCATGAGTCACCTATCCGAAGACAATGGTCTTGTTGCCGTGAATGAACACCCGATCCTCCAGGTGGGCGCGCAGACCACGGGCCAGCACGGACTTCTCCACATCGCGCCCCAGCCGGACCATGTCGTCCGTGGTGTTGTGGTGATTCACCCGGATGACGTCCTGCTCGATGATCGGTCCCTGATCCAGATCCGCGGTGGCGTAGTGGCAGGTGGCGCCGATGAGCTTCACACCCCGCTGCGCCGCCTGGTGGTAGGGGCGCGCCCCGACGAACGACGGCAGGAAGCTGTGGTGGATGTTGATGATGCGCCCGTGGTAGCGATCGCACAGGGCCCCGGGCAGAACCTGCATGTAGCGGGCAAGCACCACGGCGTCGACCCGGTACTCCTCGATCACGGATTCCAGGGCGGCAAAGGCCTGGTCGCGCCCGTCCGCCGGCACCGGAATGCAGTGATAGGGGATGCCGTGCCACTCCACGAAGCCGCGCATGTCCTCGTGGTTGGACACCACGCAGGGGATCTCCATGGCCAGCTCACCGCTGCGCCAGCGGTACAGCAGATCCGACAGGCAGTGGCTCTGGCGGCTGACGCACAGCATCACGCGCCGCGCCACGGCGGTATCGGTGACCGACCAGGTCAGGCCGAAGCGCTCGGCGAGGGGGGCGACGATGGCCTCCAGGCGCTGCACGTCGCCGCCCAGACTGTCTGCACGCACCTCGTAGCGCATGAAGAACCAGCCGCTCTCGGCATCGGCGTACTGGTGGGCCTCGGTGATCCAACCACCCTGGCCGGCGATGCCCTGGGTTACCGCGGCAATAATGCCCACGGCGTCGGGGCAGGACAGCACCAGTCGGAAGCGGCGCTCACTCATGCATGTTTCCTTAAGAGAAAAATTGTTTCTCCATAAGAATGCAACAAACCTGCCAAATCAAGCGACAATCACGGTCGCGTTCGGACGATTCAATGAAAGGCCTTTCTGGCCAGAACCTTACAGTCCATTACATGCAATCGCGAGCACCCTGAGGGACTACCGGCGGACGCTTGCAACGGGATACGCCCCCACCAGGGCGCGCCAAAACGGCGCACCCGGTGGCAACAACTGCCCCATTTCGGCGCACCCCCGTTCGGCGCTCGCGGTCTCAGTGGGCAAGCGCACCGACTCCGGCTGTCCATGCGACTACTCTCGGAGCCTCACCCCGCATCATGGCGTGTTCGTGCCGCGATGCAGCCACCACCACGAACCGCACTCCGGATGACACATCATGAACAGAAACCAACTGAAAGGCCGTGCCAATGCGGCCATGGGCAAGATCAAGGAAATCACCGGCAGGCTGACGGGCAAGGATGCCATGGAGCGTAAGGGCAATGCCGAAAAGCAGGGCGGCAAGGTCGAGGCCGGCTACGGCGATACGAAAGATGACTTCAGCAAGGCCACGAAAATGAGCCCGGTGTTCACGCCGCACGGCACCTGAACGTCCGCCGTGGCCGTGAAGCGGTACCGCGGTTTTCGGGCTCAGCCGACCACCATGTGCGCAGCCGTACCGACACACCGCCTCGCAGGCAAGTAACGTCAACAGTCACCCGCCAAGCGTATTCCGAGGCGGAAAACGGCGGATCAGCCGTGTGACGTTGACGCCTTCAAAGAAGGCGAACCGTTGAACTCAGTTACAAGGGAAGCCCTATCATGAATAGCATCATTTACATTGTCGGTTTCATAGTCATTGTGGTGTTCATACTTTCGTTCCTCGGCCTGAGATAATGCGCGACAGCTCTGCTTGAAGAGGGCTGTCGCCGCCATCATCTCCCGCCCGACCGAGCGCCGAACGGGAGCTGAGGGAAAAGAGCGCGCGTCGGGGTCGTCGCGCCGCACGTTACTTGACAATGCCTCTGGCGGTGCGCACTTTGATAGGGAAAACCTGTCGGGCTTGCGCCCGCGCCTTATAGGGGCTGCCGCCCATGTCACTGCCCTCGGACGGGCTGGTTGTAGTCGCCAAGCGCGACTGCCCCACCTGTCGCCTGGTCGAACCGGTCCTGCATGAACTCTCCGCGGACGGCACACCGCTTGCCGTCATTGTCCAGGACGATCCCGCATACGCTGCCGATCTTCCCGGCCAGATCCATGACGCCACCCTGGAAACGTCCTACCGGCTTGGCATCGACATCGTCCCAACGTTGATCCGGATGGCTGGTGGCGCTGAAGTCGAGCGCACCTACGGCTGGCATCGCGACGACTGGCAACGCATCGGCGGGCGCGACAACCTGGGAGCGGACTTGCCGCCCATGCGGCCGGGCTGCGGCTCAAGGACCCAGGACCCGGGCGTCGCCGAATCCCTCGCTGTGCGCTTCGGCAACACCGGTCTCAGTGCCCGCGAGGTGACCATCGGCGACGCCGAGGACCCGGTGGAGGCGTGCTTCGAACGCGGCTGGAGCGATGGCCTGCCGGTGGTGCCTCCCACCGCGGAGCGGGTGTTGCGCATGCTCCAGGGAACGCAGCGCGACGCCAGCGAAGTCATCGGGCACGTGCCGCCCGACCTGGCTCCATGCACGGTGGAGAAAGTCGCAATCAATGCGGTCATGGCGGGCTGCAAGCCCGAATACATGCCGGTGGTCCTTGCCGCGGTGGAGGCGGCGCTGGAGGACGAATTCGGCATGCACGGCGTGCTGTGCACCACCATGTTCTGCGGCCCCATGGTGGTGGTGAACGGCCCGGTGGCCCGGTCCATCGGCATGAATTCCGGCGTCAACGCGCTTGGTCAGGGCAATCGTGCCAACGCCACCATCGGCCGCGCACTGCAACTGGTCATCCGCAATGTGGGCGGCGGGCGCCCCGGGGAGATAGACCGGGCCGCCCTGGGAACGCCGGGCAAGTACACCTTCTGCTTTGCCGAGGCGGAGGATCCGTGCTGGGAGAGCCTCTCTGTGCAGCGCGGCTTTTCACCGGACGCCTCCACTGTCACCCTCTTTGCCGGCGAGGGTGTGCAGACCGTCGTCGATCAGAAGTCCCGTACTCCGGAATCCCTCGCACGAACCTTTGCCGCCTGCCTGCGCGTGGTCGATCACCCGAAACTGGCAATGGCCGGCGATGCCTTTCTCGTGGTATCACCGGAGCATTGCAACGTGTTCGCGGCGGCGGGCTGGAGCAAGGCCCGTTTGCTGGAGGAACTCGATCAGCTCCTGCAGTTGCCGGGCGAGGAAATGATCGCCGGCGCGCAGGGGATTGCCGAGGGACTGCCGGCGAAGTTCGCCGACAAGATGGTGCCCAAGTTCCGGCCGGGCGGGCTGAACATCGTCCGCGTGGGCGGCACCGCCGGCCTGTTTTCTGCTGTCATTGCCGGTTGGGCTGCATCCGGCCCCACCGGCTCCTCACCCGTTACCAGGGAGATCGGCTCATGACCGACCAGATACTGCTTGATCCCACCGCGGAGCGCTCCGCGGCCGAGCGCCCCAGTGCGCCGCGGCCCACCAGCCTCCACGGCAGGACCGTGGGACTGCTGGATATATCCAAGCCGCGGGGCGACGTGTTCCTCTCGCGCCTGGATGAACTGCTCACCGGGCGCGGCGTGAACGTGCGCCATTACCGCAAGCCCACCTTCACCCGGCCCGCGCCCGCCGAGCTGTACCAGCAGCTGACGCGGGAGTGCGACGTCGTCGTTGAAGGCCTGGCCGACTGAGGCTCCTGCACGTCGTGCTGTACGCATGACATCGCAGACCTTGAAGGTCGAGGCATTCCGGGAGTCGGTGTTGCCACCACGGAATTCGTTGATGCAGTTACCGCGCAGTCGCGGGCGCTCGGGTTCTCCCCTGCCATGGTGTTCGTGGATCACCCGATCCAGGACCGCCGTGACGACGAGTTGCGCGCCCTGGCGGACCAGGTGTTCGAGACCATTGTCGAACACCTGGTACAGGACCAGTCTCCGGCCTGACCGGCTTGCCATTGGCGAGAGGCGGCCGTGACCGCCGGAGACGCGGACAATCGGCAGCGGCTGCCCGCCGTGGATCGGGTTCTGGGCTGGGCCACGGTGGCCGCCCTTGTGGAGGCCCACGGCAGGCAGCCGGTCCTGGACGCCGTCCGCGACGAACTGGCCCACTGGCGGGCGTCGGGAAGCCCGGCGGATGACACCAGCATCGTCGCCGGTGTGGAGCATCGCGTCGTGGCGACGGTGGCACCCTCCCAGGTGCCCGTTTTCAACCTCACCGGAACCGTGCTGCACACCAACCTGGGCCGGGCGCCCTTGCCGCCGGAGGCCATCGAGGCCGTGGTCCGGGTGACCACCGGCGCGTCGAACGTCGAGTACGACCTGGAGACCGGCAAGCGCGGGGACCGCGACGCGCACGTGGAATCCTGGCTGCAGCGGCTGACCGGGGCGGAAGCGGCCACCGTGGTGAATAACAATGCCGCCGCGGTCATGCTCATGCTGAACACCCTCGCGCAGCGCCGCCAGGTGGTGGTCTCCCGGGGGGAGCTGATCGAGATCGGTGGCGCATTCCGCCTACCGGACATCATGGCCCGCGCCGGGTGCAAGCTGCACGAGGTCGGCACCACCAACCGCACCCACCTGCAGGATTACGCCGAGGCCATGGTCTCGCGTCCCGCCATGGCGCTGAAGGTCCATACCAGCAACTACCGCATCGAGGGCTTTACTGCGGCACCGGAAGAGCGTGAGCTGGCGCAGCTCACGCGCGATCACGCCATCCCGTTCGCCGTCGACCTCGGCGCGGGAACCCTGGTGGATCTCACCCGGTACGGCCTGCCCCGCGAGCCCACGCCGATGGACGCACTGGCGGCCGGGGCGGATCTGGTGACCTTCAGCGGCGACAAGCTGCTGGGCGGCCCGCAGGCGGGCGTGATCGCCGGGCGGGCCGATCTCGTCGCCCGCATTCGCAGAAATCCCATGAAACGGGCCATGCGCTGTGACCGCATGACGCTGGCGGCCCTGGAGGCGGTGCTGCGCCTGTACGCAGACCCCGACAGCCTGTGTGATCGCGTACCGACAATACGTCTGCTCACGCGCCCCGAAGGATTCATCAGGGAGATGGCCGGTCGGCTCCGGCCGGTTCTTGCAACGTGGCTGGCGGAGGAGCCGGTCCGGGTTGATCACGTCGCCGTGGCAAGCCAGATCGGCAGCGGCTCCCTCCCGGTGGACCGACTCCCCAGCCACGCCCTGCGGATTCGGCCGGCTGCCCGTCGCGGCAGCGGGCGCCTGCTCGGCCACATCGCCGCACGCTTGCGGCGGCTACACATGCCGGTGATCGGGCGTATTGCGGACGGTGCCCTGCTGCTGGACCTGCGCTGCCTGGAAGACGAGCAGGCGTTTCGGGCGCAGATCCAGGGAAACGAACTGCCATGATCATCGCCACCGCCGGGCACGTCGATCATGGCAAGACCGAGCTGGTCCGGGCGCTCACCGGCGTCCACACGGATCGGCTTGCCGAGGAGCAGCGCCGCGGGCTCACCATCGAGCCGGGTTTTGCCTACATTGATCACCCAGGAGGCCAACGCCTGGGATTCGTGGACGTACCCGGCCACGAGCGGTTCCTGCGCAACATGCTTGCGGGCGTGGCCATGGTGGATTTCGTGCTGCTGGTGGTGGCCGCGGACGACGGGCCGATGCCCCAGACCCGCGAGCATCTGTGGATCGTCGATCTCCTCGGCATGCGACATGGCGCGGTGGTGGTGACCAAGTGTGACCGGGTCACGCCACAGCGGGTAACCGAGGTGTCGACGGACGTACGCGCCCTGCTGGCATCCACCACGCTTGCAGATGCCCCGTTGTTCACCACATCCACGGTAACCGGTGAGGGCCTGAACGAACTGGACGCACACCTGGCGGCGCAGGCCGGCAATCAGCCGGGCAATCATGATCCCGCGGGACGGTTCCGCCTCGCCGTGGACCGGGA
>SKYZ01000411.1 GCA_007127625.1 Aquisalimonas sp.
AGCGCATTCCGCCGGGTACCACGGCCGGTGCAACGTCGGCCCCGCGAGGGTGGAAGAACTCATGAAGGCATTGGCAATGCTGTGCGTGCTGCTCCTGATGACTCCGGGGTGGGCGATGGCCCAGCAGGATCCGTCGGAGATTCTGGAGGAGGCGCAGCAGCTGCGCAGTGACGGGGAACTGGAATGGGCCGCGGAACTGCTGGACGAAACCCTGGACGATCTCTCCCCCACCCATCCATTGTTCCAGGAACTCCATCTGGAGCGGAACTACCACTGGCGCATGGCCCGCATCCGGCAGCAGCTCAACGAGGGTGATATCGAGGGAGCCCGGGAGACCCACACCCAGGTGGAGCGTTTCCTGCGGGGCCACCCTCAACGCAGCCGGTTCATCAGCAACGTGGACCGCTACGATCTGGTGATACGCGGGCGCGAGCGGTGACCGGTCACTCCGCCGCCGGCCACCGGTAAATGCGCTCCAGGAGATCCGCGTCGTCGAAGTGGCGCCGGCCGACGAAGGCCGTCGCGTGACGATGGTACTGCCGCATGGCGCCGGGTTCGGGCACGCCGGAGACCCAGAAGAACCAGCGTTCACTGCGCTCGGTACCCGCCACCAGCCCGTCGGGCTGGAACAGACTGGCGTGCCCGCCGCCCTCCAGGGGCAGACTGCGCAGGGTGTCGTAGGGCGCCAGGGCATAGCGCTCTCCGCCGTCCGGCACCGGGGCAAACGCAAGCCGGGTGACGTAGTGGCTGCCGTCCTGCAGATGCACCCGTAACCGCTCGCCCTGCGCCGGCTCGCCGGGCCCGGGCAGGATCAATGGCGGCTCCGCGTAATCCGCCGAGGATCTGGCTTCAAGCCCCTGCACCGGGTAGTGCTGGTGGTAGCAACCGCAGTTGTGCATGCTCTCCACCAGTAGCAGGTCGCCGGCGGTGCTGAAGGTCAGTCGCAGGTTGAGCCCGTCCAGTCGGCCGCCGAGCAGATCGAACCAGTGATCCAGGGGGCGCTCCGTGAACCACCAGGTGTAGTTGATCTGCACCAGGGTCTGATCGCCGAAGCGGGTGCCGCTGGCATGGGCATAGACGACCGGGTCCCCGGTATCCACGTCCGGAAGCCCTTCGGCGGTGAGGGACGGACGGCCGATCCGGTTATATTCCGCGTTCCGCTCCACCTCCACCACTGGCGCGACGGCCCGGAAGAGCTCCTGCCACTGCGTCTCGCTGAGTTGCGGCCAGCCAAGGGGATTCAAATCGGCCCCGGCAAGCAGGCGTGCGCCGGCGGCGACATCACCGTCACCGGCGGCCGGAAGGTAGCGCAGCGCGGGCGTTTCCTCGGCGACCTGGTTGGTGAAATCGGTCCGCACGCCGCGCTGCCATGTCGCCACCCCGGCACGGATGAACCAGCGACTCACAGGGTAGACGCCGACGGCCCGCTGCCAGGTAATGTATTCGTCCGGCACCGACAGGGCGTCCGCGGCCTCACTCCAGGCGCCGTTGTCGGCGTCCAGGCCATCGGCCTGGCGGAGCCGGTCGCCGCAGGCGTCAATGACCGCTTCCGGATGCTCAAGGTCCGCGGGGCGGGGGATGCTCTCGCGCTCCTGCTCCTGCAGGTGTTGCCATTCCAGTAGCCGCGCCGCGCGATCCAGGGCCTGGGCCGCATTCAGCCAGGCACCCCGCGCCGCGGGATCGTTCAGGGATTCCCTGAAACTATCCAGGAAGCGCGTGGAGCGCAGATAGGGATAGGCGGCCGGTGGCGCACCGATACCATCCCTGACACCGGCCTCCTCCACGCGCTGGTCCATCCCGTGGAAAAAGGCGCGGCAGGCGGCCTCCGGGCCGTCTTCGGGATCGGGAGGATCCGGGACTGCGGCGCAGCCCGCGAGCAGCGCACCGACCAGCAGCACGAGCAGGCCGCATGGGAGCCGACCAGAGTGCCGTACGACGCGGTGGTGCATACCGCGCCTCGGGCTGTTGCGGTTATCATGACCACCGACGGCCACCCCATCGGGCCGTTGCCGCGACCCGCAATCCGGAGGCCCCATGAGCAAGCTCCCCCATCTGAACGAAACCGGTGAAGTCCACATCGTCAACGTCGGCGAAAAGGACAGTACCCGCCGGGTTGCCCTGGCGGAGGGCCGCATCCTCATGGCCCCGGAGACCCTCGCCGCCATCCGGGAGCAGCGCGTCAAGAAGGGCGACGTGCTTGCCGTGGCCCGGGTTGCCGGGCTCATGGCGTCCAAGAAGACCTGGGATACCGTACCCCTGTGTCATCCCATCCAGCTTACCCATGCCGAGGTCACTCTGGAACCGCTGGAGGACGGCAGCGGCCTGTACTGCACTGCGCGCACGGAGACCGTGGAGCGTACCGGGGTGGAAATGGAGGCACTGAATGCCGCCCAGGCCGCCCTGCTCACCGTCTACGACATGTGCAAGGGCATGGACCGGGGTATGGAGATCACCGGCGTACGGCTCATGCACAAGAGCGGCGGGCGCTCCGGCACCTGGGAGCGTGATCGCTAGTGCCGGAACAGGCGCATCACGTGCTGCGTTGGCGAAAGGCGTCAATGACGGCTTTCATGTCATCCGGGAGCTTTTTGAGGACGGCCTTCGCCATGTCGTCGGGGACGCCCCAGGCGGCTTCGGCAATGGACCCGGCGATGGCGGCCTGGGTGTCGGCGTCGCCGCCCAGTGAGATGGCGTTGCGGATGGCGTCCTCGACGCTGTCCGCCTCGAGGAATGCGCGGATGGCCTGGGGCACGGACCCCTGGCAGGTGACGTCGAAGCTGTACTGCGGCCGGATCACATCCAGTGGCGTCTCCAGATCGTAGCCGGATTCCCGGGTGACGCGTTCGCGAATCGCCTCCATGCCCTCGCCCTGCCGGGCCAGATACGCGGCCAGGGCCACGGCCCGGGCGCCGCGGATACCCTCCGCGTGATCATGGGTACAGGCGGCGGTGCGTTCGGCTTCCGCCAGCACCCGCGCCTCGTCGTCGAACCACCAGGCCACCGGGCTCACCCGCATGGCCGAGCCGTTACCAAAGCTGTTGTACGGCTCCGGACTGGCTGCCATGAACCACTGGGCGAAGCGGATGCCGTAGCCGCGGGTGGGAAAGCGCCGCGCCCACCGCTGCATGGCGGAGGCGTAGGACTCCCCTTCCAGCAGGGCATCGGCAATGGCCACGGTGAGCACGGTGTCGTCGGTGAACCCGCACTCGTGGTGGAACAGGGGAAAATCCTTTTCCTTGACGGGCCAGTGCTCGTACACCGAGCCGATGACATCGCCGCTGATCGCGCCCAGCATGGCAACCCCCTGGACTCCCGGCCCGCCGGGAACCTACCTCACGTGATTGACTTCCTGGCCCAGCATCTCGGCGGTGACCAGCACGATGCCCTTGGGCGAGACGTGGTAGTAGCGCCGGTCCACCTCCGGATTATGGCCGATGACGGTGCCATCCGGGATGTTGCACCCCTCGTCCACGACCGCATTGCGGATACGGCAGTTGCGCCCCACGGACACCGCCGGGAGGATCACCGACTCCTCCACCACGGAACCCGGCTCCACCACCACCTGGGAGAACAGCAGCGAGTGGCGGACCACCGAGCCGTTGATGATGTCACCCCCGGAGACCATGGCATCCACGGCCATGCCGGGAAGCTCCTCGCCGCCCATCTCGGCGGTGATGAACTTGGCCGGTGGCAGTTGCGCCTGATAGGTCCAGATGGGCCAGTTCTCGTCGTAGATGTCCAGCTCCGGGTCGGCGCCGATCAGCTCCTGGTTGGCCTCGTAGAAGGCGTCCACGGTGCCCACGTCGCGCCAGTAGGGCTGGAGATCGGTTTTCGGGTCGCGAAACGGGTGCGCCACCACGCGGGCCTGATGGATCGCCGTGGGGATGACATCCTTGCCGAAATCCCGCGTGGAGTCGGCGTTTTCGGCATCCTCCCGCAGCACCCGCACCAGAAAATCCCGGTTGAACACGTAGATGCCCATGGACACGAGGGCGGTATTCGGCTCGCCCGGCACCGGCTCGGGATCGTCGGGCTTCTCGTTGAACTCGAGCACCTGTCCGTTCTCGTCCACGCTCATGACGCCGAAGGCGCGGGCGCGTTCCAGTGGCGTCTCTACGCAACCCACGGTCATGTCGGCACCGGACTCCACGTGGCGGGCGATCATGGGGCCGTAGTCCATCTTGTAGACGTGGTCACCGGCGAGCACCAGGACGTACTCCGGGTTGTGCGCCTTGACGATATCCAGGCTCTGGTAGACGGCATCGGCGGTGCCCGCGTACCACAGCGGTCGGTCCAGGCGCTGCTGCGCCGGCACCAGTTCCACGAACTCGCCGAACTCCCCCCGCAGGAAACCCCAGCCGCGCTGCACGTGCTGGATGAGGGAGTGCGCCTTGTACTGCGTGAGCACCTGGATGCGGCGGATGCCGGAGTTGATGCAGTTGGATAACGGAAAGTCGATCAAACGGAACTTGCCGCCGAAGGGCACCGCCGGTTTGGTGCGCCAGTCGGTGAGGTTGGCAAGCCGCCCGCCACGTCCGCCGGCAAGGATCATCGCCAGGGTATCGCGGGTGAGCCGGCTGACGAATCGCGGGTTACGCTCCAGGAACATCCGGCGTCCTTCTGCTGGTTGGCTGACAGGCGCTCAGGATAATGGCTGGTCGGGGCGGTCACAACGGCCGCCGCCGGAACCGGGGCTTCCCAGCACGCCGGCCCGCCGCAGGAACCGGACATCGGCCTGGCGATCCACATCCCGCGCCGGAGTCAGTTCCCTGATCCGCCATCCGAGACGTCGCACCCGCTGACGCGTCGCCCGCATGACGTCTGCCGTTCCCCACGGCACGGCGCGGAAGACCTGAAAATCCACACGCCGCAGCCCGACCAGGAGATAGCCGCCGTCGTGGGCCGGACAGAACACGGCATCGTCCCCGGCGGCGAGGCTGCGAAACGCCTCCCGGACATGGCCGGCGGTCAGTCCGGCGCAGTCGGCACCGACGATCACCGCATACGGGCTGTCCGCCAGGGCGGTGTGCAGCGCGGCTGCCATGCGTTCGCCCAGGTCGCCGGGGGGCTGGACGCGCAAAGGAGCCCCGGCCTCCCGGCTACGGGCCCGCACCCACGGGTGTGCCGCCGAAGGCGCTGCCCAGACTTCCACCGGCGCCGCCCGGCTGCGCAGCGCCGTGTCCAGGGTGTGGCAAAAGAGCTGCTGGTACACCACGCACGCGCCCCGTGCGCCCAGGGCCGGGCGCAACCGGGATTTGACGCGGCCCGGAACAGGCGCCTTGGCGAACAGAAGCAGGCGAGCGTCCGGGTAATCCCACCCCCCGCTCACGAGGACGGCCCGTAATAGCGCCGATGCAGATCGGCAGGGTCGGCACCGAGGAAGAAGGCCAGCCGCAGACGCCACATGAGCCACACGGTCCGCCAGGTGCCGTTATCCTGCCAGCGGCGGGCGGAGGTGCGCAGCCGCGTGCCCAGCCCCACCGGCAGGCCCCGCTGTCGCAGGGCCTGTGACATGGCCACATCTTCCATCAACGGCAGCTCCGGGAAACCGCCGACGGCGTCGAACAGCCGGCGGCTGACGAATATACCCTGATCCCCGGTGGCGATGCCGCTGAAACGCGAACGCAGGTTGATGCCGGTCTCGATGACCCGAAAGGCGAGGCCCGGAGCATCCAGCGTGACGTCGAACCGGCCCCAGGTGCGGCGGCCGCCGTGGCAGGCGTCGACAATCAAATCCACGGCGTCTTCCGGCACCCGGGTATCGGCGTGCAGGAACCACAGCACATCGCCGCTGGCTGCATGCGCGCCGTGATTCATCTGCACGGCACGCCCCCGGGGGCCCTCCAGCACCCGATCGGCCAGCGGTGCCGCCCGCTCCCGGGTATCGTCGGTGCTGCCGCCATCCACGACCAGCACCTCATGCCCGCCGCGGCGGGCGGGCTGCAAGGGCTCGAGGCAGGCGGCAATGGCCGACGACTCGTTGAGTGCGGGCACGATAACAGTCAGTCGCATGATCCGATGGTAGGCCGGTGCACGCGTAAGGTGAAGGGGCAGACGACGTACGGCATGCGTCTCCGGCATACTTCGGCCTGCAGCCGCCACCGATCAAGCAGGGAGAGACAGCCGCACATGATCATCACCCTCGGACTCATCGCGGTCACGGTGGGCGTGTCCTACCTGGCCTGGCGCGATCCACAGCTCATGAGCCGGCTCATCCACTGGCCGCCCGGGGTACAGCGGGGCCAGTACTGGCGGCTGCTGACCCACGGCTTCATCCACGCCGACGGCACGCACCTGCTGTTCAACATGGTGACGCTGTTCTTCTTCGGCCGCTTCATGGAACAGGCGCTGACGCCGCGCATCGGCGAGGTGGGGTTCATCCTGTTCTACCTGGCCGGCATTGTCATCGCATCGCTGCCCAGCCAGTTCCGCCACCGGGACAACGCGCGCTTCCAGAGCCTGGGCGCTTCCGGGGCGGTTGCCGCGGTGCTGTTCGCCTACATTCTGCTGCAGCCGTGGTCGATGCTGATCGTGTTCGTGGTGCC
>SKYZ01000341.1 GCA_007127625.1 Aquisalimonas sp.
CCCTGAAGGGGAATTGCCGATACACCCACCATCAGATGCCTTGTATCGTCCCCGCGATATGGAATGGACCTGCCTTGGGAGGGGGTGGCGTAACACGGTTACGGACATGGATCTCCCGGGGTAATGACTCTGACGGGAGCGCCGCGGGAGAGGTGCGGGGCATGCTGGGGATGGCGAAAAGGAAATGACGCCTACTGATCAACCCATCCGCGTCCTCCTGGCGGACGACCATCGCCTGGTCGCATGTGCGCTGGCGCGGCTCGTGGACTCGTTCACCGGGATCTCGGTTGTCGCTGACACCAGTTCCATGGACGACCTCCTGAGTGTACTCGAACAGACCCCCGCAGACGTTGTGCTCGTCGACAACGCACTGCTACCTACCAACGGAGCGCGCAGCATCGCGACACAGGTCGCGGACACGTGCCCCGGGACCCGCTTGGGCGTGCTCGCCATGTTCGCCAGCAACGCCTACATCCAACGGCTGCTGGACAATGGCATCACCGGCTTCATACACAAGGACGCGGACGTCAACGAGCTGGAGCAAATGATTCGACGCATTGCCAGCGGGGAGGCGGTTGTCCATCCCGGCGTCCCGCTGGCCGCCCCGGAAATCCTGGACAGCCCGGCGGCGCCAACGAAGCGACATGTGGCCCCCCGCCCGCTGACCCCCCGCCAGACAGAGATCCTGGCCCTGGTCGCCAGCGGCTACCGGACCAGGGGCATCGCCGAGCACCTGGGTCTCAGCGTGAAGACGATCGAAACCCACCGGGCGGAACTCATGCGCCGGCTCGGTGTGCGCCACATGGCCGGACTGATCCAGGAAGCCATCCGACGCGGCCTGTTCACCGCGCCCTGATGGAGCCGTACAGCGGCGCTCGTGGGTTCCAGTAAGGGAACCCTGTCCCGCGCGTATTCCTGGGGAGGTCATTCGGGATCAGCATCTGGGCTAGTTATATGTGTTTCGGCCAGAATCATTGTCGTCGTATAATCCAGCAGTGTCGGACCGGTGAAGATCAGGAAGACTAGCATCAGGAAAGCCAGCCCGAGGTGCAGCTGCGACAAGCGCCGCACGCCCTTATCCACGCCCAGCAGGATCGAGGCCAGTGCTATGGCAGTGATGCCGGTGACCAGCAGCACCATGCTCGTGTTGGTATCAGGCACGCCGAACAGGTAGCTGAGCCCCGCCGTAGCCTGGGACGCCCCGAGACCCAGCGACGTCGCAGCGCGCAGGTATCTCCTACCGCATCGCCTATAGGTGCGAGCACTGCACTGGACAGGAAGCTGCGATGCTTGCGGACTTGGCGGTGTCGCCGTTTCCGGTCAGTTTAGTCCAGCCGCCCCTTCGCAAGCGTGATCAGGATACGCTGCCTGCCGTGGCGGATCACCACATGCTCTGATGCGCTGCCCCGGCATGGGGAGCGCCGCGGATGCGCTTGCAGGGCACATTGTCGAGGCATTTCAGAAAGTGCATGGCTAGAGCAAGTTCCAACTGCCGTGGGTCATGGCAACGCGGTACAAAAGCACCCCTGCATAAAAAGGCGAAAGCGCAGAGCCCTGGCAGTCATGTTGTGCTGCTCCCTAAAGCACCATGCTCTAGCGACAGATCCCGGCATGACTTCCGCGACCTATCGTGGAGCGCACTGTGGACTGCGACTTCCATGTCGTGCAGCCCAGGGGTGATCAATATCCGTCGCTCGGTATTGCGGCGCCGCTCATCCCTCTGTCGGATCGACGCCGTCGTATCGGTTCCGGCTTCCAATCACCTCCATCATGGACAGGGTGAATGCCAGACCGCGCCGCACATCCGGCTGCCTAGACATGCGCAGCAGGCCCACCATGCTCGGTGGCTGCTCCATCGCCGACACTCGACTGCCCGCCATACGAGCGGCGTTCCCTGTCGACCAGGCCGCACCGACGCCCTCCTCATAAGCCTTCGCGAGCTTCTCAACCATGTAGTCGTCGGTCATGTCCACGAGATCGGTCAAGATCGACAGCAGATCGACGACACGGTTAAGCCGGCGCTGCGCTAGTAGCGGCTCCAATTTTCCCAACAGTTCCTGGAGCCCTTCCATGGCGGCCTCATCCTGAACCGTTAGGGTTGACGCGTCGCCATGCGCGCTCATTTGTTCACTCATAGTCCTCTCCTCATGAAATCACGATCGGCTCACACCAGGCCCCGCGCTACGGACCAGTAAACGCCACGGTTAAAGCCCTTGCGCATAAGGCCGCCAAGTTTGTTGGGCGGCGTGGGCTTGACGTCGACCTCGTAGTCGTACCAAAGCGGCATGCCGTTCTCGAGGCCCATTTGGGCGATGGCGACGACGCGCCCATCATAGGCGTCCACCGGTTTGCCAAAGCGGATTTCACCGGCAAGATTGTTTACCACGACGGGCGACTGGCTATGGCAGGAACCACCGGCCTTGCTGATCGGTAAATCGACGGTGTCGCCGAGCACGTAGACATTGTCGAGGCCATAGACCTTCATGGTTTCATGATCTGTCGGTAGCCAACCCTCGTTATCCGCCGCCTGGGAGGCGCCCGAATTGAGCACAGCGTTGACGGCTCGGATCGGGGGCGTACCCATCAGGATGTCAAACTCCTCTTCTCTGCCTTCTTCGGAGTATGCGATCCGACGGTCCGGATCCACCTGCGCCAGTGTGAAGCCGCGCTGATAGTGGATTCCCCGGTCCTCAAAGATGCTCGGAAGCACCTCGCAAGTCTCCTCCTGCAGGAATAGGCAGTTCCGCAGCAACTGCGCCACCGTGGGGTAGGTGTAAACAATTTCCACCTGATTGCGCACGCCTCTCTGACGCATCAACTCATCGACCATCAGCGTTGTTTCTATAGGCGCGATGCCACACTGATGGGGGACGTTATGGGTCTTGGGGAAATTAACCGTGATGAAAATCCGCCCCTTCTCAATGGACATCAGCTTCTCGGCCAGCCGCCGGGCCGGTTGATATTGATAAA
This sequence comes from Aquisalimonas sp., assembly GCA_007127625.1. Classification (GTDB taxonomy): domain Bacteria; phylum Pseudomonadota; class Gammaproteobacteria; order Nitrococcales; family Aquisalimonadaceae; genus Aquisalimonas. The sequence continues at coordinate 2,971 of SKYZ01000341.1, forward strand.
AGTGATCCCCGGCCTCAGGAAGCCCCTCGATACGTTCTGGGGCGGGCACGCAGCCCGTAGCCACGACCAAGTAATCATAGCCGTAGTGCTTGCCGCTGGAGCACTCCAGTCGGTTTGCCGAGAAGTCAAAGTGCTGGACCTCGTCGATGACAAACTCCACTTCCGGCCGCAGGAGAGTTCGCTGCTTCCGGCGCAACTCGTCCAGGTAGAAGCTGTTGAATGCGACATACATGAACGCCGGTTTGAAATAGTGCCAGGGGGAGTTGGACAGCAACGTCACCGTCACCTTGCCTCGCTGGATCTCTGGGTAGAGCTTGGTGACGAGGTGATTGGCGGTCATGGTGCCGCCGATTCCCCCGCCAACAATCAGGATGTGCTTTGTCATTTTTTCTCCTTCCAGAACGCAGTGTCGTTCCACTTTATGCAAAACATTCCATGCTTTAACAGATTTTTAAGACCCCTGAGTCTTACCCCGAAACGCCCTAATAAAACTGCCCATGGATCGGTAAATGAAACGGCTCGATCATGGGCACGCCACCCGTAGGGCGTCGCGATGGCGGATTACCTATGCCACCAAATTATTCATCGCGGATATCGTTGAACAAGACTACTCCTGTAATTTAAGGCAGTGAAACGATTTTTCCTAAACATGGTGATTACAGTTTATAAACGATTTTCGGATATCTAGTCGATCCTGAATAACCTTTCACTTGGGTGACTTACCGGGCATACGGCGTGGTCCACAAGGGCAGCCTGGGAAACATCGCGTAAACGTCACTCGTTGTGCGAATAGTGGTCAGAAAAGTGCCTCCCGATGGCCGCGAAAAGCATCGGTATCGGAGTCACGGATTCAGGAAAGGCGTTCGCGTTAGCCTGGCTAACCCATGTGCTTAGTAATTGTCGTTTTACAGGTGTTTGCGCAGTTTCTATGGTAAGCGTGGATAAATTCACAGGAGTCGTATTTATGTCGGTCCATGGGGCAGCCATTATCTGGGAGCGCAATCCCCACGAATCTGAGGAAGACACATTCTCACGTAACCACCGCGTTATGCTGAATGGTGATCAAGAGGTCAATGCATCCGCATCGGTGGAGTTCAAAGGCGATCCCAACTGTGCCGATCCAGAGCAAATGCTGGTGAGCGCCGTGTCCAGTTGCCACATGCTGTTTTTCCTGGCAATTGCCGATTTTCAGGGGTATCAGGTTGAGTCGTACGAAGACAACCCGAAAGGCTACCTGGAGAAAAATGACAGGAAAGGCAGGGAGATAACGCGAATTGAGCTATCACCCCAGGTGACGTTCAGTGGTGACAAGGTGCCAGGCCGTGAGGCGATTGAGAAAATTCACGCCCACGCACACAAGAGTTGCTTTATTCGCAATTCGGTCACCGCCGACGTGACGATCAATGATGCGTGAAGCATCGGTAACTCGCGGGAGCCCATCATGAACGAACGTGATGCTACGGACGACATCCTTCTCAGGCAGGATGAGGAAGGCGCTGTCTATCTCACGCTGAACCGGCCGAACAGATTCAACACATTGTCTGAAGCAATGCTGGCCAGGTTGCAGCAGGAGCTGGATGCCATCGCCGTCGATCCCGCTGTGCGCTGTGTGGTGATCAGTGGCGCAGGGGAGGGATTCTGCGCCGGTCACGATCTGCGAGAGATGCATACAAATCCCGACAAGTCCTACTACCAGGAGCTCTTTCGCTCCTGCAGCCGGGTGATGCAAAGCATCGTTGCGTTGCCCGTGCCAGTCATCGCCAAAGTCCAGGGTCTCGCCACGGCGGCGGGGTGCCAGTTGGTTGCCAGTTGCGACCTGGCCATTGCCGCCCCATCGGCGCGCTTTGCCGTGTCAGGCATCAACGTGGGCCTGTTCTGCTCGACCCCATCCGTGGCGTTGTCACGCAACGTCTCCGCGAAGCGGGCGTTCGACATGCTGGTGTCCGGCGAGTTTATCGATGCGGGCACCGCACTGGAGTGGGGGCTACTGAGTGACGTGGCCTACGACTCCGATCTGGATGCCGCCGTGGACGAGAAGGTCCAGCAGATCCTGAGCAAGAGTCCTGCGGCGGTGCGCTTCGGAAAGTCCATGTTTCACCGACAGCGTGACATGACGTTGGCCGACGCCTATGACTTCGCCAGCAACGTGATGGCCGAAAACATGGCAAGCCCCGACGCACGCGAGGGAGTCGAGGCCTTTCTCACCAAGCGGAAACCCGTCTGGGAACAACCAGACCACTAGGGGACACGACTGGTACTGGCCTCGCCAGCGGCTTGGTCGGTCAGCTCGGCTTGGTCGGGAACCAGGGTGTATGGCAGCCGTCTCGTACCGGCCTGGCTTCTATAGCGGCATTGATTATAGTGAGGGGCTACCACTTGATCGTGCCAGTGACACCCATCACCAATTGCGAGTATTGGTCATGTTACGACTCCCGTCCCTGACCTCACTGGCCTATTTCGAGGTCGCAGCACGAACCCGGAGCTTCGCTGCGGCGGCGAAAGAACTCAACGTAACACCGGCGGCGATCAGTCACCAGATCAAGGGACTCGAGGAGTATCTCGGTGTTGAATTGTTCGTCCGTCACCACCGACGGGTCAGCTTGACACCGGCGGCCCGTGAGGCGCTTCCGGACCTGCATGAGGGGTTTCAGGCCCTGGAAAACGCCGTGGAGAAGATTCGCTCCTACGGCGAAGAGCGTCTCATTGTCACCGTGTGCGCAGAGCCCCTGTTCGCGACCAAGTGGATCGTGCCGCGTTTGCACCGCTTTTACGCCATTTGTCCGGACGCCGAAGTGCGCCTGCAAGCAAGCCTGCAGACCGTGGACCGAGCCCGCGAGAGTGCATTTGGCGTGGCGGATCTAAAGCGCGCCGGCATCGACGTCTCCGTGCGGCTCGGCTATGGCAACTATGTCGACATCGAGCCGCAACGCCTGATGGGGCTGGAGCTGATACCGATGAGCGCACCCGAGCTGGCCTCCACTGTGACCGGCATCGACTCACTACGCGAGCTTCCATTGCTGTGTGATAGCACCCTTGACCGCTTCGAAGAGACTTGCGGGTGGAAAGCGTGGTTCAGGCAGCACAGCTCCGAAGTGGGCGCTTTGCGGGAATTACGGTTTGGCAATGGGCTGCTTGCGCAAGAGGCGGCCGTAGCCGGTCAGGGCGTTCTTCTAGGCATTCAGGGTTTGCACCAGGCGGAGTTGAATGCCGGAAAGCTCGAGTTAGTGAGTGATATTCCGCTGAACTGTGAACAGGCGTACTACGTGGCCAGCGCGGGTCCCGACCTGGAGCGATCGATCGCAGGTCAGTTTCGAGAATGGTTGCTGGATGAGGCACACAAGCCTGCTTAACTGCGCAACCTGAGGAATTGTATCATTCTCTAGGCAAAGCCAATGCTATGGCTGTGAAACACCCGGGGATTGGAAATTTTACCGCTTTGAGCGGGCTTTCCCAGGGATGGGTAACCAGAGCTCCGGAAAGCGGGACGGAATACGTATGCTGGGTCGAGAGTCGCCGAGTGGCGTACTCAGTCAGTCAGCTCCG
>SKYZ01000007.1 GCA_007127625.1 Aquisalimonas sp.
CCGCTTTCACGCATCTTCTGCATGCCGCCGCGTACTTCCTCCAGCTGCTGGCTGATGCGATCGCCGGCGTCGGCGTTGCTCTGGCCCTGCTCTGCTGCCTGGCGAATCTCGCCGGTGATGGATTCCACCTCGCCCTGGATGCGGTGGACCAGTTCCTGGATCTCCGCGGCGCTCTTCTGGGAGAGCTCCGCCAGGCTGCGCACTTCGTCGGCGACCACGGCGAAGCCCTGCCCGTGCTGGCCGGCGCCCGCGGCCTCGATGGCCGCGTTCAGGGCCAGCAGATTGGTCTGATCGGCGATGCGGGTGACCGCCTTGACGATGTCCCCCACCTCTTCGGCCCGCCGGGACAGGGTATCGGCACCCTCCACGGCACGGCCCTGGCGCTCGATGCCACGCTTGACCACCTCCACGAGGTCCTCGATGCGGTCACCGGTGCTGATGACCTGATCGGTCATGCTGTCCAGGCGCTGGGCGCCGGCGCGGGTATTGTCGCGCTGCTGGGCCACGGCGCTGGCCACCTGGGTCACCGAGCCGAGAGCCTGCTGGGACGCGCCGGACGCCTCTTCGGCACCGACGGCGATCTGGTTCATGGACCGCTTGAGCTGCTCGGCCGCGGACGAAGACTCCGTGACGCTACTGCCGAGCTGCGCCACGGCCGCGGCGATGCGCTCCGCCGCCTGCTGGCGCTTCGCCATGGTCCGTGCGCGCCGCCGGGCCGCCTCCGCCTCACGGCGGGACTGCTGTTGGCCGCCATCCTTTCCGGCACCCTGCGAACCGTGTTCCTGCTCGCCCGATTCCAGATCGGACTTCTTTACCAGTGCCATTCGCTCTCTCCCCTGACTGGGACCCAATCGACGGTGATCAGCGCGCAGCATACCGGCCGATGCCCGCCGGAAGCTGCGGTCTGGTTGGCGTTATCGGCTGTGCGCCGGGAAGCTTTAGCCGTTGCTGCGCGGGTTGCGGCGGGTACACCCCCGCCCTAGAATCGTGATCCAGCGCCCGAGCCCGGGCCGTTACGCAACAGCCCGTGCTCCCGTCGGCTCCCCCGCCAGCGGCGCTGCACCCGCCCGAGGTAGACGTCATGTCGAATATCAGCGGGGAATACGACAGCGACGAACCCGTGCCCCGGAGTGACCTCCCGTCCCAGGCGCCGGAGGATGGCGCCATGACGGTGGTGGGCATCGGCGCGTCCGCTGGTGGTCTCGAAGCCCTGCGTGCGTTTGTCGGGTCACTGCCCGCGCACACGAACATGGCCTACATCATCGCCCAGCACCTTTCGCCCAGGCACGAAAGCATGCTGGTGCAGCTCCTGGCCCGGGAAACGGACCTTCCCGTGGCACAGATCAGCGACGGCATGGCCATCCTCCCCAACACCATTGCCATCGCGCCCGCCAATGCCAACCTGGTGGTGGAAGGCGGTCTACTGCATCTCACCGAGCCCGAAGACCGCCCCATTCCCAAGCCCTCGGTGGATGCCTTTTTCCGCTCCCTGGCGGACGAATTCGGGGACCATGCCATCGCCGTGGTGCTCTCGGGCACTGGCAGCGATGGCAGCCACGGCATTCGCAGCATCAAGGCCGCCGGCGGCTTCACCCTGGCGCAGTCACCGGACACTGCAAAGTATGACGGCATGCCGCGCGCCGCCATGGAGACGGGGTGTGTCGACATGGTGATGGCGCCGGACCGCATGGTCGGAGAGCTCCAGCGCATCGCCGACATGAGCGGTCGCACGCTGCTGATTCAGCCGGAACAGCAGGAAGCTCCGGTCTACGATCGCATAACGCGCCTGGTGCACAGGCAGACCGGGCTGGACTTGGCCGCGTACAAGGAAAAGACCATCCAGCGGCGATTGCGACGACGCATGGCAGCCCGACACATGAGCACCCTGGACGACTACCTGGCGCTGCTGCAAGCGGAGCCCCACGAACTGCAGCAGTTCTGTCAGGACGTGCTCATTTCCGTGACCTCGTTCTTCCGCGACCCCGAGGCCTTCGAGGCCCTGCGGGAACAGCTCGACGCCATGCTGCGCAAGCGTCGTCCCGGGGACGACATCCGCATCTGGACGCCGGGGTGCGCCACCGGGGAAGAGGCCTACAGCCTGGCCATCCTCCTGTGCGACATGCTTGGCCCCGCCGTGGGCGACTACCGCATCCAGATCTTTGCCACCGACCTGGACGACACCGCCCTGGGCACTGCCCGCCGCGGCGTCTACAACGCCGCATCGCTGGCGGAACTGCGGCCGGAGACGGTGAATCGCTATTTCGAGCCCGCGGGGGACCAGTACAAGGTCAACAAGGCGCTGCGGGAAATGCTGGTGTTTGCCCGCCAGAACCTGTTGCACGATCCGCCGTTTCTACGGCTGGACATGATCAGCTGTCGCAATCTGCTGATCTACTTCAACAACGACGCCCAACGGCGGCTGTTCGAGCTGTTCCATTACGCCATCAATCCCGGCGGTCTGCTTTTTCTGGGAAAGTCGGAGAACGTCACCCGGCATGAGCATCTGTTCATGTCGCTCGACAGCCGCTGGAAGATCTTCCAGCACCGGGGCAACCGTAGCCCCCGCGCGGCACCCCCCTATCGCTCCGGGATGACCACGCCCCGGGAGGATCCGTCGGCGGCGGTGGCGCCGCGCACGCGCCTGAGCGCCTACGACCGCATGGTGCGCGCGACCCTGGAGCACTACGCCCCGCCGGGCCTGCTGGTCGACGATGAACTGGTGATCCAGCACATCCTCGGGGACACCTCGCAGTACCTTCGCATCCCCCACGGGGAACCTGACTTCAGCGTGCGCAACCTGGTCCGGCATGAGCTGCGAATCGACCTGGCGGCGCTGGTGGCGCGGGTGAAGAAGCATGGCGAATCCGTCAGCAGCCGTCTGATCCATCTGCCGGACGCCGGCGAACGGGTGCGGGTTTCCGTTCACCCGGTCACCGGCGAACTCGATCAGGACCTCCTCTACCTCATCAGCTTCGACCGGCAGGCTGCCACCGAGGCTTCCCCAAGGCGCGAAACCGATGCCGGGGATGGCACCGATGCCGAGCATGCGGAGTCGGCCGAGCGGCATATCGACGACCTGGAGGATGAGCTGGCGACCACCCGCGAGCACCTGCAGACAGTGATCGAGGAGCTGGAGACCACCAATGAGGAGCTGCAATCCTCCAACGAGGAGCTGCAGTCGTCCAACGAAGAATTGCAGTCGTCCAACGAGGAACTGGAGACCACCAACGAGGAGTTGCAGTCCACCAACGAGGAACTCACCACCGTCAACGAGGAGCTCGGCAGCAAGACCGACGAACTCAACGCCGCCTACACGGACATTGCCAACGTCAAGGACAGCCTGACCGACCCGCTGGTGGTCGTGGACGCAGGCCTGCGCATCAAGTTCTGCAACCCCGCCTGCGATGACATCTTTGCAGGGGGCGAGGCACTGGAGGGCACCCCCATCCTGGATCTCGAGCTCCGCCTCAGCGTCCCGCGCTTCCGGCAGCGCCTGATGAGAGTGGTGCAGAAAGGCGAGCAGATCGAGGTGCAGCTCACCCAGTCCCTGCACACCACGGAAGAAGGGGGTGAGCCGGACGGCAGTGCGGTGCAGCGCTTCTATCTCCTGCGCATGCAACCCTATCTGGATCAGGACGAGACCGTGCGCGGGGCCGTCATCACGTTCTTCGACAACACCCGGATCAAGCGCGCCGAACGGGAGGCCCGCGAGAGCGAGAGCCGTCTGCACGCCATCGTCAACCGTTCACCGGTCATCACCACGGTCAAGGACCGGCAGGGGCGTTACGTGATCGCCAACGACGCCTTCGAGTCGCTGCTCGGCCTGCAGCCAGGCGGTGCCATCGGCCGCGTGGATGCGGACCTGCTGCCGGCACCACTGGCCAGCCGGAATGCCGAACGGGAGCGTGAAGCCTCGCGCAGCGACGTCACCCGCGAACACGAGGAGAGCTTCGAGCTCGGCGGGCAATCTTACACGTTCATCGTCGAGCGATTCCCGCTGCGCGACGAGGACGGCCAGGCGTACGGGCTCTGCACGAAAGCGCTGGACATCACGGCGCGGCGGCGGGCCGAAGAGGAGATTCGCCTGCAGTCCAAGGCGCTGGATGCCGCCATCAACGGCATCCTGCTGGCCGACGCCAGACGGCCCGACATGCCCATCGTGTACGTCAACCCGGCGTTCCAGCGCATTACCGGCTATCCCATGGAAGACGCCCTGGGCGCCAACTGCCGTTTCCTCCAGGGGCCCGACACCGATGCCGAGGCCGTTGCCACCATCCGGCAGGCGCTGCATGACGGCACCTCCGGGCGCGCACTACTGCTGAACTATCGTGCCGACGGCACCCCGTTCTGGAACGATCTGTCCGTCGCTCCGGTGCACGACGACCTGGGTAAAATCACCCACTTCGTGGGCGTTCAGCAGGATGTCACTCAACGCGTGCGCTCGGAGCGTGCCCGGCGCGAGAACGAGGAGCGCCTCAGGACCGCACAGGATTACGCCGCCGTGGCCAGCTTTGAGTGGCATCCCGGCAACGCCTCCCTGGGCACACCGGAGCAACTCAACAAGCTCTTCGGCATCACCCCCGCCAGCCGGGAGTTGACCATCATGCAGCTCCTGCGGCGGGTGCATGCAGAGGATCGGCATCCGCTGCTGCGTGCAGCGCGCCGGTGCCTGCAGGACCGGGGCGAAATGGACATCGAATTCCGCGTCGACCGCGACGACGGCCTGCATCACTGGCTGCAGATCCGCGCCGATGCCGAACGCGATCCGCAGGGCCGCCCCATTCGCCTCCTCGGCCTGGTCATGGACATCGGCCGGCGCAAGGACGTGGAGAATGCCCTCCTGAGCGCCCGGGTTGAAGCGGAGCAGGCAAATCGCGCCAAGTCCGAATTCCTCTCGCACATGAGCCACGAGCTGCGCACGCCGCTGAATGCCATCCTGGGCTTCGGTCAGCTCCTGGAAAGCGACCCGGATGCGCCACTGAACGATACCCAGACCGAGAACGTCCAGCACATTCTCAAAGCGGGCTGGCATCTGCTGGACTTGATCAGCGAGGTCCTGGACCTGGCCCGGATCGAGTCCGGTCGGCTGAACGTGGAGTATCAGCCCACGGACGTCCGCACCGTGGTGGAAGACAGCATCCGCACCGTGGCACCCATGGCCGATCAGCGCCAGATCGCAGTGGAACACGACGTCCAGTTCGACGGCGAGTTCATGTCGGACACCACCCGCCTGACCCAGATTCTGCTCAACCTGCTGACCAACGCCGTGAAGTACAACCACGACGGGGGCCATGTGCGCCTGGTGGCCTGGGAAGCAGAGCAACGGCTGCATATCGCGGTGAGCGATACCGGCATCGGCATCAGCGAGGCCGATCACGACGGACTGTTCGAGTCCTTCAACCGGCTGGGTCAGGAGGGCGGGCGCATTCAGGGGACGGGCATCGGGCTGGTACTGGTCCAACGACTCCTGCGGTTGCTCGGCGGCGACATCCAGGTGGCGAGCACTCCGGGGCAAGGTAGCACCTTCACCATCAGCCTGCCGTTCGTGTCGGCCGACCATGTGAGCCATCTGACCGGAACCGGCAATCAGGCGAACGTGCACGCAGCGCCGGCAACACCCCCGAACAAGAAGTTGCGGGTGCTCTACGTCGAGGATAATCCCAGCAACATGGCCCTGGCGCGGGAAATCTTCCGGCGCGACCCGTCCATCGAACTGCTGGAAGCAACGGATGCCGATACCGGCATCGCCGTGGCCACGAGTGAACAGCCCGATCTGATTCTCATGGATCTGCACCTGCCCGGCATGCATGGCCGGGAGGCGCTGGAGGCATTGCGCCTGGATGCGCGCACGGCGCGGATCCCGGTGGTGGCTGTCAGTGCCGATGTCGCCGCCAGCGCCGAAGACGTCCGCGCCGGGGGCTTCGCCCAGGTGCTGACAAAGCCGCTGCGGCTGCCTGACCTGCGCAGGGCCCTGACGCAGTGCGTCCGCAGCAGCGAGCAGCTTGGAACCTAGTGTCCCGTCCCGGACACTAGTCCCCGCTCAGCGGCGCCTAACCGATAAAGGGCTCCGGCTTGTGAACACCGAAGCCCTGTGCGTAGCGCACGCCAATCTCCTTGAGCCGGTCCATCACCTCATCGTTCTCGACGAACTCGGCAATGGTCTCGATACCCATGACGGTGCCGATGCGCTGCATGGCCTCCACCATGGCCTGGTCGAAGGAGTCCACCAGCAGTTCACGCACGAAGCGACCATCGATCTTGATGTAGTCCACCGGTAACGTCTTCAGGTAGCCGAAGGACGACAGCCCGGCGCCGAAGTCGTCCAGGGCGAAGGAACAGCCCAGAGCGCGGATGCGCTGAATGAACTCCACGGCGGTCTCCAGGCGACGGATGGTGGCCGTCTCCGTGATCTCGAAACACAGCAACTCGGGCGGAACGCCGGTATCCCGCACATGTGCCACGAGGAAATCCGCGAACCCGTTCTCGCCCACCGTGGCGCCAGACAGGTTGATGCTGTAGCGCGCCGGCTGACCGCGCTCCAGGTGCAACTGACGGATCCCCTGAAGCGCGCGTCGTACCACCCAGCGATCCACCCGCGGCATCACCTGGTAGCGTTCCGCCGAAGGAATGAAGCTCCCGGGCGCAATGAGTTCACCGTTCTCCCCGAGCATGCGCACCAGCACCTCGTAGTGCGGCCTCTCGTCGGCCTCGGGAAACAGCGGAACGATCTGCTGGCGGTAGAGCGCGAACCGGTCTTCCTCCAGGGCGCGGTTGATGCGCGGAACCTGCTGAATCAGCTCGGATTCCTGCAGCACATGACCGTCCTCATCGCGGTAGACCTGAACCCGGTCCCGCCCATTGGACTTGGCCGAGTAACAGGCGGTATCCGCGGCACTGAGCAGATCCTCGGCGCCGCCGCTGTCTGCGGTGACCGCCACCAGACCGGCACTGGCACCGACAAAGAACGCCTGATCCTGCCAGACAAACACGTAATTGCGCGCCGCTTCCACCAGCTTCTCGGCGACGCGCACGGCGTCTTCCAGCCGGCAGTCGCGCAGCAGCACGCCGAACTCGTCGCCGCCCAGCCGTGCCACCATGTCGCACTCGCGCACTTGTGCCGCAAGCACCGAGCCCAGGCGCGCGAGCAGTTCGTCGCCGGCCCCATGGCCGCAGGTATCGTTGACGATCTTGAACTGGTCCAGATCCAGATACACCAGGGCGTGCTGCGCTCCGCGGCTGCGGGTGTCATCCAGAAGGCCATTGAGGCCCTCATTGAAGCTGGCACGATTGGGCAGCCCCGTCAGGGCATCGTGATAAGCCAGGTACTTGATGCGCTGATGACGCTCCCGGGACAGTGCCATCTGGCGCAGGCGCTGCCGCAGCACGGGCAGAAAGATCGGTTTGGTGATGAAGTCCGTGGCACCGGCCCGGATAGCCTCGCTGGCAGACACTTCATCATTCAGTGCCGTGATGATCAGCACTGGCAGCTCCGCGAACTCGTCGCGTTGTTTGATGCGGCGACACGCCTCCAGGCCATCCATGCCGGGCATGACACAGTCCATGAGGATCAGGTCGGGAACATTATGTTCCAGATGCTGCAGCGCCCGCTCCCCGTTTTCGACGGCAGCAACGCGGTAACCGTCCCGACGCAGGAACTCCGTGAGCATCAGACGGGTGTCTGCGGCGTCCTCGACCACCAGTACCGACCGCTCTGACTCGTCGACTGCCTCGCACCGGGCTTCCCGACGATGCTCATTCTCCTGTTCGCGCCGCTGGCGGGCGTCCAGGGCCGACTCTGCCCACTGGGTAAAGCGGGCGACGGCATCCTCCAGCAGGCGCAGTGTCGCCCGGGCTTCATCCATCTGGTGCCGCCCGATCTGGTCATGGAGGGCATTAGCCAGGCCCACGCCCTCCGACGCACTGAAATTGGACAATCCGCCCTTGACGGTATGTGCCAGGAAGCCGGCCTCCGTGGCATCACCCTGCTCCAGGGCATTCTCCAGGTTGCGCACGCGTTCGGGGAAATCCCCGGCGAAGGCCTCCAGCATGTCGCGAAACAGCGGCACGTCGTAATCCAGCGCCCGCAGTGCCCGGTCCAGATCCACCTGCTCGGTGGCATCCACAACCGCACCCTGCGGCGCGTCGCCGTCGCCGTCGCGCCGCCCCACCTGCTCCCACAGCACCCGCCGCAACTGTGCGTGACTCACGGGCTTGGTGACGAACGCATCCATGCCCGCCGAGCGGCTGCGCTCCCGCGCCTCTTCCATTCCCGCAGCGGTCACGGCGATGACCGGCAACCGGGGCAGCCCCTGCTCCGCCTCTCTGAGCCGCAGCAGGCGCGTTGCGTCGAAGCCGTCGCAACCCGGCATGTAGAGATCCAGAAACACCACGTCCGGCGGCTGTTCGGCCACCGCAGCGAGCACCTGCTCGCCGTCCTCGGCCACTCGTACCGCGTGCCCATCACGCTCCAGCAGACCCCGCAGCATCTTCCAGTTGACCGGATTGTCTTCGCCCACCAGCACCTGGAGCGGCCGCGCCCCATCGTGCGCCGCGCCGCCATGGACATCGTGCAGGGAGATGGAACGCTGCATACACAGCGTGAAGGTGAACTCGGGGTCGACCCTGAGGACGGCGCCGCCAAGCCGCGCCTCGCGGGCAAGCTCGACGAAGCTCAAGTCCCCCAGCGCGCCCCAGGCCATGTCATCACCGACGGAGGTCATACCGGGATCAATGACACCGATCAACGACGGGCTTACGGTCATCACCGGGGTCATGCCGCCGTCGGGACCGCGCTCCAGCCCCAGATCCACCCGCACTTCCGGAACCGGATGAAACCGGCACAGCAAACCGAGCACGCCGGCGAGCACATCGGTGAGCACCTGGAGCACACCGTGAACGCGCTCGGGAAAGCGGGCCTCACGCGTGACCTGCAACCGCAGCCAGGGCGCCGCGCGCTCCGCGCGGCGGCGGACCTGGGTCAGGAGATCATCCGGCACGAAGGCATGCACTTCCCGCCACTGGGACTCGTGCTCCAGATGCTCGTCCAGGGCGCCGTGAACAACCCGATCCGCCGGCGTGGCCGCCACCTGGAGCCAGTGCTGGACGTCGGTTGCCTGCTCCCCGTCCGGAACGAGCCCATGGCGCCGAACCAGCGTCGCGATCCCCTGCTGGCGTCGCAGTTCCGGCACCGTGGGCGTGCTGTCGCCAACCCGCTCCGGAAGCGCTGACACATCCCGGAGGAAACCGGCGAAGCATTCCGGCTCGCCGGGCAGTCCACCCAGCGGCAGCATTGTCATCTCATTGATGAACGCCCGGCCCTGACGATCATAGTTCCGCACGAGGCCGCGCATGGGCCGTGCTTCACGGAGGGCCTCGCGCATCAGCCGTCTTGCCGGCTGATCGAACTCCTCGCCCTGCAGCACGCGACAGTTGTTGCCCAGCATGGCGCCTGCCGGCCAGCCGCTGAGGCGTTCGAACTGCGGATTGACATAGACCAACGGCTGATCCGGCGCGCGCGCATCGGCAACTGCCAGGGCTTCGCCAGCAATGGCCACCAGGTCATCCAGAATCCCCTGAAGACCGTTTCGCATGCGTTCAGCAGTGATGACGTACTTCCTCGGATGTTGGGGGCGATCCGTGCCGGAGCGTGTCCTGGACTCCACGGCCGTACACGGGCACGACCTTTGAACTCCCCGCCGGGGGTCAGCAACGGCCTGCGGGCAACCGGTACACGGCCTCTACCTGGTTACCCCGTCCGTAGTACCGCAGCGACTCACACATGCCCTGGATCAACGAGACCCCCCGACCGCACAGCGCCGACTGGTTCGGCTCGCCCCCGGCCAGCAGGCCGCGATAGTCAAAACCGCTGCCCGAATCGGTCATGCGGATCAGCAGAAGCGGGCCCGCGCCGTCGGTGCGCCGATCCAGCTGAATACGCACTCGACCGGCACGCAGCTCCTGCAGCGCCCGTTGCCGCCCTTCATAGTAGGCGGCGAACCCGTCCGGGGAATCCTTCAACCCGGAATCCAGCCCCAGCACGCCGTGCTCGAGACAGTTCGAGTAGAGTTCCGCCATGACGGTGAGCAGTGCCTGCCGCGCCCGTTCGTCCAGCATCTCCATGCGAGCCACGCCGTCGACGACAGGCTGCAGGGGCGAGACTTCCCGCAGGGCGCCGGCATCCAGCTCCAGGCTGAAGGACCAGTCCCGCGGTGCCCCGCGGCCATCAACGGCATCCCCCGATGCTGCAAAATACGCCGGCCACACCTCCAGCAAGGTGATATCGTCCCTGGCCCCTTCCCGGAACGCCGCAACAGCCTCGTCCAGAGCCGCCACTCCCCCCTTGTGGAGCGCCGCTTCAGCGCGATCCATGCCGAACTCCTCGCCTTTGGCGTCGCGCTCCTCCAGGGCCCCGTCACTGACGGCCCAAACCGCCAGAGGGGCCAACAGAACCGTCATTTCCGAGCCACCGAATCCGGCTTGTACCCCCAGCGGCAGATGGCTCGACGGTACGCGCCCCACGGAGCCGTCCGCCGTGCGATAGAGCACGTCCGGCATGCCGCCGTTCCAGATTTCCACGGTCTGCTCCCGCGGATCCAGCACCACCAGCGCCCCGGCCATGAACAGATTTGCCGGCAGGTACTCATGGAGCTTGCGGTTGATGCGTGCCAGCACCTCCTCCGGCCCGGCACCGTAAGCCACCGCACCGTAGAAGAGATCCGCCGTGGGCACTGTGCCGATGCTGGCGGCAATGCCGTGCCCAGTAAAATCCGCCAGCAGAAAAAAACAACGCCCGTCGGGCCCTTCGGCGGCGAGCAGCATGTCACCGCTGAGAATGTCCGCCGGATGGTATCTATAGACCACACCCGGGCGCCGCAGCACCTCTGATGCAGTGGCTCGCTGCATGACGTCCCGGGCGATCCACTGATCAACCTCGTTGCGGCGCTGATAGGCGTCCAGCGCATCACGCTGCTCGCGCAGGGTCCGGTACACCTGGCTGATCCTGAGCCAGGAGTCCACCCGGGCGTTGAGCTGAACGCGACTCACGGGCTTGGCGATGAAGTCGTCGCCACCGCAGGCAACGCAACGTGCCAGCTGCTCGTCATCGTTCAGCGCCGTGACGAACAGCACCGGGACATAGCTGTCGCCGTCCAGCGCCTTGATGCGCCGGGTGGCCTCGTAGCCATCCACTCCCGGCATGAGCACGTCCATGAGCACCAGATCCACACGGTGCTCGGTAACGCGCTTGACAGCTTCCTCGCCGTCGGCGGCGGTCAGGAATTCCAGCCCCGCACGGTGGCGCAGCATACCACGAAGCAACTGCAAATTGACCGGCTCGTCATCCACCAGAAGGACGGTGGCGGCCGGACTGGCGCTAGCTTCGAAGGCCATGACACCCGTCGGATCCTTGCCGGCCTCTGTAGCCATCACTGCCGGGACTCAATTGCGCATGGGGAAGAGCTGGTGGAAATTGGCGATGCGCAGAATGCGCTCGAGTTCGCCGCTGACGTTGCGCAGCTCCACCTGAGCACTGTGGGTCTCGGCATGTTCCCGCAGCAGCAGCAGCATGCCCAGGGCCGAGCTGTCCATGTACTCCGTGTCCGCCAGGTCCACCACGAAACGCCGGACACCGGTGGCCTCGCGGTACGCATCGCGGAAATCGCGGTGCAGCCCGAAGTCGAACTGGCCGCTGATACGGATGATCAGCTCACCGTTCTCGTCGGAACGGGTGGTCGTCAATGGCATGCTGTTTCTCCCCCGAATCGTATGCATTCCGCAGCCCGCCGCCGGGGCTTCGGCATCCTAGAACAGTTCAACTTCGCCGGCATCCATGACGCTCTGAGATACCGATCGCATCGATCGACGCTCTTCCTGACGCCGCTCGCACTGACCCGCCAGCCCGGCACGCGCCTCGCTCAGTTGCGTTGCCAGATCCCCCCGGCTGTCGGCGCCACTGATCTCCTGCACCACCGAACGGATGCCCGAGAGGTAACTCTCGAGCCCGTCCACACCGCGGGTGGAGTTGTCCACCAACTGTGTGGAAATGTCCTCGAACTGAAGCGCCCGCACAGCGTCCTGCACATGGCCATCGATATCGCCGGTGAGGGTGGAGATTCTCGCCAGGCCCGACTCCACTTCCTCGTTCAACCGCTCCAGCCCCTGCATCATGGAGGTGATGCGGTTCTTGGCGTTCAGGGACTCGGTCATGTCCTGGGAGGCCATTTCGCTTACCGAAGCCCGCGCCTTGTCGATCACGGCACGGGCACTGCCCACCTGCTGGCCGATCTGGTCATTGAAACTGTTCGCCTGCTCGGCCAGTGCACGTACCTGCTCGGCCACCACCGCGAAGCCTCGGCCGGCCTCACCGGCCCGTGCCGCCTCGATGCTGGCATTGAGCGCGAGCAGGTCGGTCTGCTTGGCGATGCCGCGGATGTCATCCAGCAGACTGTTGACGGTGTTCATCTGCGCGACGATGTCGTCCATGCTGTGGGCGGCATCGACACTGTGGCGGCTCATTTCCACCACCATGTCAACATAGTCGCCGAGAATCGACTCCGTTTCATTGACGAAGGACTTGATACCCAGTTCGTCCTGCCCGCCTTCATCCCGGGAAAAACTCATCACCCGGGATGCGAGATCGGCCTGTTCCCGGGTCTTCTCGTTGACCCCGACGAAACTGCCGTTGAGCTCCTGCACGGCATCGGTCACCAGGGAACGGATCTGGGCCAGGTCATCACGGACATAACCGAACTCGGCGTTGAGGCTCTCGTCCATGTCAGCGAGGAAGCCCCGCAGTTCCTGCTCGAGCTCACCGTGACCCGCCTCGCTGTTGACCGCCGGAAGCGCACCTCCCATCTGACCGCAGGCGCCCAGCCACCAGCCGATGGCCACCGCCGCGAGCACCGCCGGCACCGCAACCACTGCCTGCCACCAGGCCAGCACCGCCAGCACCGCCGCCAACAGCACTGCCACAAGGACACGCGGGCGGGTGGCGTTCATCGCAGCACCTTGCCCACTGTGGCCAGCAATTGATCAGGCTTGAACGGCTTCACCAGCCAACCCGTGGCGCCGGACGCCTTGGCCTGCTGTTTCATGTCGGCGCGGGACTCGGTGGTCAGGAAAAGAATGGGTGTGAAACGGTAGCCGGCCAGTCCGCGCAGTTCCTTGATCAACGTCAGGCCGTCCATGTTCGGCATGTTCACGTCGGTGATCACTAGATCAAAGCGTTCCGCCTGGGCCTTGCGCAGCGCGTCCTTACCGTCCGCCGCCTCGCTGACCTGGTGCCCGGTTTCCTTCAGGGCGGTCGCCACCATTTGCCGCATGGTGGCCGAATCGTCCACCGCAAGAATCTTTCCCATTCGTTTGACCCCGAATTCTTTGTACATTAATTGTACGTTCAATAGCAGGAGGAACAACCCATTGTTCGGTTATCGGCATGCACCACCTCGCCTTGAGCCCGCGCCCTACTCCGCATTCCGGGCCAATTCCCGCTTCAGACGATCGAGCTGCGGACGGATGGATGCAAGCATGCCTTCAACCTCGCGGTACGCGCCCTGCGCCTGGGCGGGCTCATCGGAATGGAACAGCTGGTGATCAAGTTCTGCGCATTGCCCGGCCACACTCTCCATGCCCATGTTGGCAAACATCCCCTTGAGGGTATGCGCCTCACGACGTAGGGCGTCGGCGTCACCGCCCATCCACGCATCACGCAGCTGGCTGCGTCGCGCCTCCAGACCCTGCAACAGGGTATCGATGAGTTCTCGGGCCAAGACGGCGTCACCGTCGAGGCGTGCCAGCAGAGCTGCCGTCTCCGGAACCAGGTCCGCCGGCGGGACCGCCGTCGATTCACCGCCAACATCGCCGTGGCGCAGGAGCATCCGGCGCAGCTCCATCTGCTGAATCGGCTTGCCCAGGAACTGGTCCATCCCGGCCTCCATGAAGCGATCCCGGTCTCCCTCCATCATGTGCGCGGTGGCTGCCACCAGTGAGGTGGCAGGCCAACCATGGCGCACCTCGTGCTCGCGCAATCGCCGCGCCACCTCCAGTCCGCTGAGCTCAGGCATCTCCACGTCCAGGAGCGCCAGATCGAAGCCTCCCGTGAGCAGGCTTTCCAGCGCAGCGCGACCGTCCTCCACTGCAGTCACCTCGTGGCCGTCGCGCTCCAGGAGCGAAACCGCCACCAGACGGCTGACCGGGTCGTCCTCGGCCACCAGCACACGGCACCTCGGGGCCGGCGCCGGGAGGTCGACGCCGCCTTCATCCTGGTTCACGGCGACCGCCCCGTCGGCCACCTTGTACGGCAGATGCACCGAGAACACGCTGCCTTTACCCTCACGGCTCCGCAGTCGAATGCGGCCGCCCATGCTCTCCACCAGGCGTCGCGTGATGGACAGACCGAGACCGGTGCCGGAGTTCTCGTATCCGCCACCTCCGTCCAGCTGCGCGAAGGCCTCAAACACCCGGTCCTGCTCCTCGTCCGAAATGCCCCGCCCGGAATCCTCGACTCGAAACTGCAATCGGGTTTCCCCGCCTTCGGGCGGTTCCCCCGCCACCGCCACGACAACATAGCCCTCATCGGTGTACTTCACGGCATTGTTCACCAGATTGATCAGGATCTGGTGAAGTCGCTGGGGATCACCGCGCAGCAGATCGTGCACATCCGCACCGATCCGGATCCGGAAATCCAGCCCCCGCCGGCTGGCCAGGGGCCGCATGAGTTCCTCCATGTGCTCCAGCAGGGTGCGCAGACTGAATGCCTGATCCCGGAAGGTGATTTTCCCCGCCTCAATGCGGGAGAGATCGAGGATGTCGTTGACCAGACTCAGGAGCAGATCCCCTGAGGTACGGGCGACCTGCAACCACCGCCTCTGCTCGACATCCAGCGAGGAGCCGTCCAGAAGCTGCAGCATGCCCAGGATGCCGTTCATGGGCGTGCGGATCTCGTGGCTCATACGCGCCAGGAACTGACTCTTCTCACGGTTGGCGAGTTCGGCATCACCCTTGCGCTGCTCGAACTCCGCCACGCGCTTGTGCTCCGCGGCAAGCGCTTCGCTCATGTCGTTCATGGCCAGTTCGCGCTCCACGAGCGCAGCAAGCTGCATCAGGTCCTGCCGCTGCTCGGTGTCCAGCGCGCCCGGCCGGGTGCCGAGCACACACAGGGTGCCAATGGCGGTGCCGTCAGGGGCATGGACGGGAAAACCCGCATAGAAGCGGATTTTCGGACCGTCGACCACCAGGGGATTGTCCATGAAGCGGGGATCCGTGCCGGCATCGCGGATTTCGAGGATTTCCGGACGATCCAGTGCGTACTTGCAGAAGGACTGGGTTTCAGGAATCTCGGACACATCCAGTCCGAAACAGGACTTGTGCCACTGCCGCTCACCATCGAGCAGGGTGACAGCGCTGTATTCGATATTGCACAGGCGCGAGGCCAGTCGAGTGAGGCGGTCGAACCTCGCCTCCGCGGGCGTGTCCATGATGCCCAGCGCCTGCAGGGCCAAACGGCGGGCGTCATCGTCACGCCGCTGTTGCGGTTCAGTCATATGCGCACCCTGAGAGTCACGCCCAGCTTACGCATCTCGATCCCTCGGCGATCGTCGGACGCCGGATGCAACGACCACATCGTAGCGAATGCGCCCCGCGAGAACAGGGACCCAGATCACACACGCCACCTTTTCCGGCCCCAACCATCCCGCCGGGACATGCTCTCATGCCGGAAGCAGACCCGACCGTACTGGCGGCAGGTGCCTGGGGTCACCGAGGAGGTGTGCCCTGGTAGCCGCCCACGCCGACCACGTGCGGTTCCGCACAGACCACCTCCACACACCGAGGTACCGTTTAATTGCGCCTAGCCAGCGCGCGTTTCACCTCAGCGTGACGACCTCTCAGGTCGTTTTGCGCCCCGGCCTCTCCCCCCGAGTGCCGGGGCATTTTTTGCACGTGCCCAGAACGAAAAAACCCCGCTAGAGCGGGGTCATTCTGTACAGGTCACGGGCAAAAACCGGTCCGAAAGCTGCACTACTCGATTTGATTGGCGTCCCCAAGGGGATTCGAACCCCTGTTACCGCCGTGAAAGGGCGGTGTCCTAGGCCTCTAGACGATGGGGACGCTGTATCTCGACTCGGTCAAGATGGCGCGCATGATACGAAGGGCTCCCCGGGGTGTCAACTCCTTCACGGTCGGTATCCTTCACTAACACCGCTTGGCCCGCACGCCCGGCACACGCACAATAGCGACCTATGGCACGGAGCAAGGAGGAAAGGCGAATCCATGGCCGGCGGCGTTTATGAGGCACAAGGGAGCGGCGCGCTGCGTGCCACGTTCCACTACACCGATGGCGAGCGGGAGACCCGCGCCAATCTGCTGCTGCAGCATCTGCAGTCCGCGGAACAGGTCGTCGTGCTGCAGGGTGACCCCGGCAGCGGCCGAACGCACCTGCTGCGCAGAATCCTGGCCCGCAGCGACCACGGGCTGCGCATCTATGCCGTTCATTCGGAGGCGGAGCTCACGCTGACCGATCTGTTGCTGGGGCTGCTCGAGCATTTGCAGCTGCCAGCCCCGCCTTCGGAGGCGCCGGACCGCATTCGCACCCACACGGCGGAGCGCCTTGCCGCCCTCGCCAGCGCCGGCGAACATCCCGTGCTGGCACTGGACGACGCCGACGTGCTCGGCGATGACCTCCTGGAATCACTGCTTTCGTTGCAGGACGACACCAGGGCGGACGGGACGCCACCCCTGGGTCTGCTGCTGGTGGGTTCACCGCGGGTGGCCCTGCGCCTCACGGAACTCGCCGGACTGGACCATGACCGTACCCCCGTGACCGTGGCCCTGCACGGCCTTGACCGGGCCGCAACCCGGGCGTTTCTGGCGCAGGCCCTCAAGGCCGACGGCGATACCGACGGCCGCATGCTGGAGAGCCTGGATATCGACGCCATCGTCGAGTCCAGCGGTGGCCGTCCGGTTGCCATCCTGGAGGCAGCCCGTCGGCAACTCGCCGGGGACACGCCCGCCGCGCCGGCGGCGCGCCCCTCACGGTCCATTCCCCTGCCCGAGGGGCTACTGCCCAGTGGTTCCCGCCGCAGCATCGGGCTAGTGTCCGCAGCCACCGTCGTTCTGGTGGGCACGCTGCTGGCATTGAGCTTCATCGCCGACGGGCCGTCGGAGGACGAACCGGAGCGGATCGAAAGCACCGAGATCACCGCCGCCGACGAGCAGGTCGACGCGCTGGAATCCGGCGATGTGGCGACACCCGACGCGGATGCCCCTGACACCGGGCAGCCAACCGACCCTGAAGAACCGGAGGCATTCGAGGCCCCTGAAACCTATGGTTTCGGGGAGGACGAAGAGTCCCGTGACCAGGCATTCAGGGAGCAGACCGACGAATCCCCGGCACCGGATGCCGAGGCCCCGGAGGCATCGGAGCCCGAGGCGGAGGCCAGGCCGGAGGTCGCGGACACCGATGACGCTCCGGATGAACCCGCGCCTGCGCCCACTGACGATGATGCCGACGGGACCGCCGCCGCGGAGCCCGAGCAGGACACCGAAACGGAGCCGGCATCGGAACTGGAGCAGGCCCTGGCCGCAGGCCGTGACTGGCGCGCCGGGCACACCGACGACGCCTGGACCATTCAGCTGGTGGCGGCCCACAACCCGGAAACCGTCCAGAACTGGATGGAGCGTCACGCCGACGCCGCCGACCTGTATCTGCTTCGCACCCAACGGGATGGTGAGGACTGGTTCCTGGTTGTCACCGGCGCCGATAGTGACCGTGAAACGGCGCGGGAACGCCGGGACGGGCTGCCGGAGGAACTCCGGGAGGGGGGCGCCTGGATACGGCAGCTTCACGGGCTGGACGACTCCTGAAGCCGCCCCGCAATCACCAGAAAGCAACCTGGTTGCGCCCCGCGCGCTTGGCTTCGTACAGGGCTTCATCGGCACGCTGGAGCACACTGTCAACGGTGTCCCCGTCACCGAGCGCTGTAACGCCGATGCTCACGTACACCGGCAGTTCCTCACCGTTGTAATGGAACTCGTGGCGATCCACAGCGCGGCGCAGGCGCTCGGCCAGCAACCTGGCACCAACAAGGCTGGTATGGCTGAGAGCGATGAGGAACTCGTCACCACCGGTGCGATAGATGAGATCGCTCTCCCGCGCACAGCGCCGCAGGAGTTTTGCCAGGTCTCTCAGGACCTCATCGCCGGCGGCATGGCCGAAGGCATCGTTGACGGTCTTGAAGTCGTCCAGGTCCACCGAGACCACGCAGAACTCCTCGCCATGGCGACGGGCAAGGCCCAGCTCGCGGCACAGGCTCTGCTCCATGGTGCTGCGATTGAGCAACTGGGTCAGCGGGTCCGTCCGTGCCTCCTGCAGCGCAGCCTCGTACTTGAGTGCGTTCCGTAGCGGGGTGACCAGCAAGCCAATGCACTGCTCTGCCACCGCAAGGTCGGCGGAGCTGAACGGGCGTGAGGCATGGAGCGTCATGCAGCCGAGCGACTCCCCCTTGACGGTGAGCCGATACTGCGCCTGGTGTTCGGCCAGTTCGCCGTGCTCCAGGACTTCGCCGCTCTCCGGTGGCTGGTAGGTCACACCGGCGCAGTCAAAATACTGTCTCGCGCTCTCGCCGAAGGCCTGAATCAGGGCATCCAGCTCCAGGCTCCCCATCCACCGGGACACCAGTTGCCAGGCCTGCTCCGTGGAAAGCTGCTGCTCCGTGCCCAGGGACACCACGGGGCTCGCCTTGCCCGGGTGCTGTTGCAGAGAGTCGCTGTGCTGCGCCATTGCGTCATCGCCTCGTCGTGTTCTCAACTTGAGCCCCCTCATGCGAGACACGTGCCAACCTGCGAAAGTGCCCTGCAGGTAAGGCGCTGGTATCATCGATTCAGTTCACCGGAGACCAGGACGGACGCCCTCATGCTGCCCCCGCCCGTTGCCCCGCAGGCCGCGTTGCTCCGCGTGGCCGAGCCCCCGGCCGGCGCGGCACGCGCGCTGCAGCCCGGCCAGGTGCTGGACGCAGTGGCGCGTTCGGTTTCGCGGGACGGGCAGGTGACGCTGCAACTCGGCAATCAGACCCTGCAGGCACGCACCGACCAGCCCCTGCAAAGCGGCGAACGGTTGCAGGTCCAGGTGGTGCGTCAGGATTCTGACACCCTGATGCTGCGCGTGTTGCCGACACCGCGTACCAGCGAGGCGTCGGAGGCCATGCGCGGATTGCTGGCCCGTCAGGCACCCGCCAACGCGCTATCGGCCAATGCCGCGCTGGTGGTGCAGGAACCTTCCGCGGTTCGCCAGTTGCCGGAACAGGTGCAACAGGCCCTGCGCCAGTATTTCCAGGCCCTGCCGGATGCCTCCCGGGTCAGCCGCAGTGACGGGCTCCGCCAGGCCGTCACGGACAGCGGCCTGCATCTGGAACGCCGCCTGGCCGCGGTCGCCGCCGGCGCCGAGCCCCCCGTCACCATTCGCGGGGACCAGAAAGGCCAGCTCGCTGCACTTCTCAACCAGATATTCAAGGCCCTGGATGCCCGCCCCCGGACCACGGGCAGCAGCGACCAGCCATTGCCCGCCGCCGCCCAGGGTCGCGCCGCACCCGCCACGCCGCCGCCGCCACCGCAGCTACCCAGCCTCGCCAATCCCGGGAGCATGGGTGACGCCCTGACGGAACTGGCGCGCCAGGCCGACGGCGCGCTGGCCCGCACCCAACTCCATCAACTGGCACTGCTCGCCGGCGACGCGCTCCCCTTCTTCTTCGAACTGCCGGTGCGTGACGGTCGCGGCGTCGATCTGCTGCAGTTCCGCATGGACCGCGACGGCGAAGGCGACGACAAGGACGGCGAGCGGACCTGGCGGGTCATGGTGAGCTTCAACTTTGAACGCCTGGGGCCGATGCACGCGGTCATCCACCTGTCCGCGGAGGCCGTCGCCACCACCTGGTGGGCAGAACACCCGGCCACGGCCCGTTTCCTGGACAGGCACCTGGAGGCGCTGACGGAAAGGCTGGAGGGCCTCGGCCTGCGGGTGGCCAACATGACCTGCGCGGAAGGGCGCCCGCCCATGGCAGACGACGCCCCCGGTTCTCCGGGGCGAGAGGGGTTCATCAATGAGCAGGCCTGACAACACCCACCACCGCCTGGCGGTGGCCCTGGAATACGACGGTGAGGGTGCCCCGACGGTCACCGCCAAGGGGGCGGATGCGCTGGCCGAGGCCATCGTCGCCCTGGCCCAGAATCACGACGTGCCCGTGCATGCCGACCAGACCCTGGCGCAACTGTTGTCCCAGCTGGAGGTGGACGAGGAAATCCCGGAGCGGCTCTACCGGGTGGTTGCCGAGGTGATCGCCTTCGCTTACCTGATCAAGGGGAAGACACCGGGGGATCTGCGTTAAGGGAAGCACACGCGGAGCCTTCGGCTGGATCCGTAGGCTGGACCTTCAGGTCCACCTTACCCCGACATGCAAGCCAAGGTGGCTTATCGAAGCCCGCCATGGTGGACCTGAAGGTCCACCCTACGGATCCTCGGATCTTGTTGGATGGCCGGTGCATCAAGATGCACCGATTGACCGTTGGTTTCGGCTCGCGGCGCCGCGTCGCCCGTGTGCGAGAAACCGGCTCA
>SKYZ01000333.1 GCA_007127625.1 Aquisalimonas sp.
CGCACCGGCCGTTCCACGGGCTGGCCGTCAAGGTCATGGACTTGCAGGGAGTCCCGGCGAACGTCGGCGATGTCCCCTTCTTCCATGAAGATGAATCGCTGGGTCACCGGCAGCAGCGCGAACACGTCCGAGGCGATGAAGTGCTCGCCGATGCCCATGCCGATGACCAGGGGGCTGCCGCGTCGGGCGGCCACCAGGCGGCCCGGCTCATCCACGGAGATCACACCGAGGGCAAACGCGCCGTCGAGATCGGCGACGGTGCGTCGTACTGCGTCCAGAAGGTCGCTGCCGCCGGCCACGTGACGGTGGATCTCATTGACCACCACCTCGGTATCGGTTTCCGATTCGAAGGCGTAGCCATCGGCCTCGAGCTTGCGGCGCAGCGCCTCGTAGTTCTCGATGATGCCGTTGTGAACCACGGCAATACGGCCCCGGGCCAGGTGGGGGTGGGCGTTGGCGTCGGTGGGCCGGCCGTGGGTGGCCCAGCGGGTGTGGGCGATACCGGTGGCCCCGCTCATGGGCTGGGCGGTGAGCGCCTCCTCCAGGGCCGCCACCTTGCCCACGGCACGGCGGCGGTCAATGCCGCCGTCACGGTGGAGTACCGCCATGCCGGCGGAGTCGTAGCCCCGGTATTCCAGGCGCTTGAGACCCTCCAGCAGAATACGGGTCACATCCCGCTCGGCAACGGCTCCGACGATTCCACACATCCCCGTACTCCTTCGGGTTCAGATCAGGCTGGAACGCGGCACCATGAGCACCGACTGACTGGTACGGCGGACCACGTTCTGGGTGGTGCTCCCGAGCATGAGCTCGCGAATCGGGCTACGGCCGCGCTTGCCGACAATCAGCATGGTGCTGCCCTCTTCCTCGGCAACATTCTGCAGTACTCGCGATGGCGTTCCCTCCTCGAGGCGCGTGATCACACGGTCCTGGGCAGCACCGTACTGTTCCGCCAGGGCCTGCAGGCGGCCCTCGGCCTGTTCGCGCGCAAGCGTGGCGCCGACGTCCTCAACAACCTCCTGCTCCAGCACGTGGCAGAGCACGATCTTCTCGGCGTGGCCCGCCAGCTCGGCGGCGTGGCGCTCGGCCTCGAAACAGGAATCGGAGAAGTCGGTGCCGAGCAGCACCGAGCGGAAACCGCGGCCGGAGACCCGGGGCCGGTCGCCAATGGGTTCGATCAGGGTCGGGGTGGTGGACTTGCGGATGAGCTGCAGCACCGTGGAGCCACGGAAGAACTCCCGGAAACGGCTCTCACCGCGGGAGCCCACCAGGATCAGGTCCGCCTGGCGGGCGCGGGCAATGGCGGAGAGCTCGTAGGCGGGCTGCCCGGTGCGCAGCTCGACGTTCACCTGGAAGCCGGCACCCTGGAGGGTGGTCTTCTCCTCTTCCAGGCGCCGGCGCGCCTCCTTGCGGTGGGCCTCGTCCTGGGCATCCGAGTGGTGGGAGCGAAGCACGTCCACCAGGGTGAGCTGGCGGGTACCGAGCTTGTGGAGTTCGGTGAGCTCCTCCAGCAGCCCTGTGGAGGCAGATGCGAAATGGGCAGCCACTACGGCGTGTTCATACATGAGCGATGATCCTCCTGGCATTCTGATCCGGGCCGCCACATTCCCACGTGAACCGCGGCGGTCTACTACCTCATCATGGGGACACGGGCGCGCACGTCAACCGCCGCGTAGCGATTCACTCACTGCGCCGCCGGCGCGCCCAGCCCTCGACGCTTTTCTGCGGGGCCCGGGTCACGGTGAGGCTGTCCGGGGCGGTATCCCGGGTCAGCGTGGTGCCTGCGCCCAGGAACGAGCCGGCGCCAACGCTCACAGGCGCCACGAGCTGGGTGTCGGACCCGATGAAAGCGCCGTCGCCGATGACGGTACGATGCTTGTGTGTGCCGTCGTAGTTGCAGGTGATGGTGCCGGCACCAACGTTGACGTCCCGGCCCAGCTCGGCATCGCCTATGTAGCTCAGGTGATTCACCTTGCTGCCCGCGCCGATCACGGCCTTCTTGATCTCGACGAAATTGCCCGCTTTCGCGCCTTCCCGTAGCTCGGTACCGGGCCGCAGGCGGGCGAAGGGCCCCACCGTCGCACCGGGCCCCACGTGGGTCTCCTCCAGCACACAGTGGCTCTCGATGGTGGCATTGCCGTCGATGGCTACGTCCCGCAGGACGGTGTAGGGTCCGATGCGCACGTTATCGCCCAGCCGCACACTGCCCTGGATGACCACATCGACATCGACGGTACAGTCCTGGCCGAAGCTGAGTTCACCGCGAAGGTCGAACCGGGCGGCGTCTGCCAGACCCAGGCCATTGCGCATCGCGGCCTCCGCCTGGCGCCACTGAAAGCGCCGCTCTGCCGCCTGCAGCTGCACACGGTCGTTGACGCCGGCGACTTCATCCGGGTCCCCCGCCAGGACGCCAGCAACCGCAGCGCCGTCGCTCCGGGCCAGGCCGACGATATCGGTGAGGTAGTACTCCCCCTGCGCGTTGGCGCTGGTACACCGCCCGAGCCATTCCCGCAGGGGTCCGGCCGGGCAGGCGAGCAGGCCGGTATTGATCTCGGTGACGGCGCGCTCCGCCTCACTGGCATCCTTGTGCTCGACGATGCGCGCGACCGCGCCCTCGTGATCGCGAATGATCCGGCCGTACCCGGCCGGATCATCCATGTGGACCCCGAGCACGGCCGGTCCGTCGGTGGCAGCCGTCACCAGCTGCTCCAGGGTCACGGGGCGGACCAAGGGCACGTCGCCGTAGAGCACCAGCACCACGGCAGCATCGGGAATCGCCGGCATGGCCTGCTCCACGGCATGGCCCGTCCCGAGCTGACGGGCCTGTTCCACCCAGGTCACCGGCGCGGTGGCCAGGGCGGCGCGCACTGTTTCGCCACCATGGCCATGGACGACATGGATGGCGCCCGGCGCCAGTGCGGCGGCGGTATCCACCACGTGCTTCAGCATCGGCCGACCGGCCAGGGAGTGCAGGACTTTCGGCAGCCGGGAGCGCATGCGCGTGCCCTGGCCAGCCGCGAGAACGACAACATGGAGGGGCACAGGGAGTGTTTCCGTCATGGGTTGATTCCGTTCCTGGGAACAACAAAAAAACCGCCGCGTCCGCGGGGCGGAGGCGGCGGCCTGTTCTTACGCACAACCGGCGCGACGGAGTCAGTTGCCGCGTTTGCGGCGCAGGCTCTGTAGCGCCCGCAGCTGGGCGGCCGCCGCGGCAAGCTCCGTCTGCACACGTGCGTAGTCCACTTCGGCGGTGCGGTCGCGCAGGGCTTCTTCCGCGCGCCGCTTGGCTTCCTCGGCCGCAGCCTCGTCGATATCCCTGGCCCGCAGTGCGGTGTCGGCCAGGATGGTGACGACGTGCGGCTGGATCTCCAGCATACCGCCGGAGACGTAGAAGAACTGCTCCTCGCCGCCGGGCATGCGGACACGGACGTCGCCGGGCTGAAGCTTGGCCATCAGCGGAGCGTGCCGGGGCGTGACGCCCAGCTCGCCCTCGGTGGCGCGAGCGACCACGAACTCCACTTCGTCGGAGAACAGGGCCTCTTCGGCGCTGACGATGTCCAGATGCATGGTATTGGCCATTAGGGCACCTTAAATACGGCTACGTTACAGGTTCTTCGCCTTCTCGACGGCTTCGTCGATCGTGCCAACCATGTAGAAGGCCTGTTCCGGGATGGAGTCGTAATCGCCGTCAACAATGCCGCGGAACCCGCGGATGGTCTCCTTGAGCGAGCAGTACGTTCCCGGCGACCCGGTGAACACCTCGGCAACGAAGAACGGCTGCGACAGGAAGCGCTGGATTTTGCGCGCCCGGGAGACCGTGAGCTTGTCTTCTTCGGACAGCTCGTCCATACCCAGGATGGCGATGATGTCCTTGAGTTCCTTGTAGCGCTGCAGCGTACCCTGAACGGCACGGGCAGTGTCGTAGTGCTCGTCGCCGATGACCAGCGGATCCAGCTGGCGGCTGGTGGAATCCAGTGGGTCCACCGCCGGGTAGATGCCCAGCGAGGCGATGTCGCGGGACAGCACCACGGTGGCGTCCAGGTGGGCGAAGGTGGTGGCCGGGGACGGGTCGGTGAGGTCGTCCGCGGGCACGTACACGGCCTGGATGGAGGTGATGGAGCCAGTCTTGGTGGAGGTGATGCGCTCCTGCAGCACACCCATTTCCTCCGCCAGGGTCGGCTGGTAGCCCACCGCAGCCGGCATGCGGCCCAGCAGCGCCGACACCTCGTTCCCCGCCAGGGTGTAACGGTAGATGTTGTCGATGAACAGCAGGACGTCACGGCCTTCGTCACGGAAGTACTCGGCCATGGTCAGGCCTGTCAGGGCGACCCGCAGGCGATTGCCCGGCGGCTCGTTCATCTGCCCATACACCAGGGCGACCTTGTCCAGCACGTTGGACTCGGTCATTTCGTGGTAGAAGTCGTTGCCCTCCCGGGTCCGCTCGCCCACGCCGGCGAACACGGAATAACCCGAGTGCTCGATGGCGATGTTGCGGATGAGCTCCATCATGTTGACGGTCTTGCCCACGCCGGCGCCGCCGAACAGGCCGACCTTGCCGCCCTTGGCGAAGGGGCACATGAGGTCGATCACCTTGATGCCGGTCTCCAGCAGCTCGGTGCTGGCGGACTGGTCGTTGAAGGACGGGGCCTTCCGGTGAATCGCCCATTCAGTGTCATGGCCGATGTCGCCCTGCTGGTCGATGGGTCGGCCCAGGACGTCCATGATCCGGCCCAAGGTCTTGGTACCCACCGGCACGGAGATGGCCTTGCCGGTGTTGCTGACGGCAAGGCCCCGCTTGAGGCCGTCCGTGGTGCCCATGGCGATGCAGCGCACCACGCCGTCTCCGGTCTGCTGCTGAACCTCCAGCACCAGGCCTTCCTCGTCCACCGTGAGGGCGTCGTAGACGTTCGGGACGGCATCGCGCGGGAACTCCACGTCCACCACGGCGCCGATGATCTGGACAATCTTTCCTGAGCTCATACCCCAGTTCCTCTCAATGCAATTCTAGAAAACGGTACGGTCGCCCTGCCGGGGCGCGTGGCCCGCGATCCCTCAGACCGCGGCCGCGCCGGACACGATTTCCGTGAGCTCCGTGGTGATGGCGGCCTGCCGCGCCTTGTTGTACGACAACTGCAGATCCTCGATCAGGGACTCGGCGTTATCCGACGCCGCCTTCATCGCCACCATCCGGGCCGCCTGTTCACTGGCGATGTTGTCGACCACGGCCTGGTACACCAGCGATTCCACGTAGCGCTGCAACAGCTCGTCGAGTACCAGGGCGGGATCGGGCTCGTAGATGTAATCCCAGCTGTACTTCTGCTCGTCCAGCTCCGGGTCATCGATGGTGGGCAACGGCAGCAGCGTCTCCACCGTGGGCTGCTGGGTCATGGTGTTGACGAACTCGTTGTACACCAGCCGGATCTGATCGATCTCGCCATTGCGGTAGCCGTCGAGCATCACCTTGATGGTGCCGAGCAGGTCCGCCAGGTGCGGCGTGTCGCCCAGGTGCGTCGCCTGGGCCAGGGTGTTGACACCGCTCAGGCGATTGACGAACTGCGCACCCTTGTTGCCGATGGGGCAAACGTCCACGCCCAGGCCCCGTTCGTCGCAACGCTGCAGCTCGGGCAGGAACTTGCGGAACAGGTTCGCGTTGAGCCCGCCGCACAGCCCCCGGTCCGACGTCACCAGAATGAAGCCGACGCGTTTGACGTCGCGCTCGATCAGGAACGGATGGCGATACTCCGGCTGTGCCCGGGACAGATGGCTGACCACCGAGCGAATCTTTTCCGCATATGGCCGCGTGGCCTGCATGCGTGCCTGGGCCGACCGCATCTTGCTTGCGGCCACCATTTCCATGGCACTGGTGATCTTCTGCGTATTCTGAACGCTGCTGATCTGCGTGCGTATCTCTTTGGCGCCCGACATCGGCGGACCTCTTCAGCTTTACCAGGAGCCCTGCGACTTGACCTCTTCGAGCAGCTTGTGAAGCTTGCTCGCGATGTCGTCGTTGAAGTCGCCCGTCTCGTTGATCTGCTTACGCAGCTCCGCATGCTGACCCCGCAGATGCGCATGGGCCGCAGCCTCGAAGGGGCCGACCTGCTTGACCTCCAGGTCATCCAGGTAGCCTTCGTTGGCCGCGAACAGCGACACCGCCATGTCGGCAATGGACAGCGGTGTGTACTGCTTCTGCTTCATCAGCTCCATGACGCGCTCGCCGCGCTCCAGCTGGTGCCGGGTAGCGGCGTCCAGATCGGAGGCAAACTGGGCGAAGGCCGCCAGCTCCCGGTACTGGGCCAGGGCCAGACGGATACCGCCGCCGAACTTCTTGATGATCTTCGTCTGCGCCGAACCACCGACGCGCGACACCGAGATGCCGGCGTTGATGGCCGGGCGGATGCCGGAGTTGAACAGGTCCGACTCCAGGAAGATCTGCCCGTCGGTGATGGAGATCACGTTGGTGGGCACGAAGGCGGACAC
>SKYZ01000155.1 GCA_007127625.1 Aquisalimonas sp.
ACCGCCGGCTTCCTCGGCATGATGTACTACTTCGTGCCCAAGCAGGCCAACCGGCCCATCTACTCCTACCGGCTGTCCATCGTTCACTTCTGGGCGCTGATCTCCATCTACATGTGGGCCGGTCCGCACCACCTGCACTACACCGCGCTGCCGGAGTGGGCGCAGTCCCTGGGCATGGTGTTCTCGCTGGTGCTGCTCGCACCCAGTTGGGGCGGCATGATCAACGGCATCATGACGCTCTCCGGGGCCTGGTACAAACTGCGCACCGACCCGATTCTCAAGTTCCTGATCGTCAGCCTGTCCTTCTACGGCATGGCCACGTTCGAGGGGCCGATGATGTCCATCAAGACGGTCAACGCCCTGTCCCACTACACCGACTGGACCATCGGTCATGTTCACGCGGGCGCGCTGGGCTGGGTGGCATTCATCACCTTCGGTGCCATGTACTTCCTGATCCCCAGGCTCTATGGCCGCGAGACCATGCACAGCGTCAAGGCCATCGAGCTGCATTTCTGGATCGCCACCCTGGGTGTGGTGCTCTACATCGCCGCCATGTGGATCGCCGGGGTGATGCAGGGGCTGATGTGGCGCGCCGTCAACGAGGACGGCACGCTCACGTACACCTTCATGGAATCCCTGGTGGCGACCTATCCCTACTACCTGGTGCGGCTGCTGGGCGGGGTGCTGTTCTTCGCCGGCATGCTGATCATGGCCTGGAACGTGTGGATGACCACGCGTCCGGTCAGGGAAGCCGCAACGGTCCGCACGGCGACGCAGGAGGCCTGAAACCATGAGCAAGGGTCATGAGGTAGTCGAGAAGAATGTCGGCCTGATGGCCGTGCTGATCATTGCCGTGATCAGCGTCGCCGGGCTGGTGCAGATCGTGCCGCTGTTCTTCGCGGCGGAAACCACGCAGCCCGTGGAGGGCGTCGAGCCCTACGAGCCCCTGGAGTTCGCCGGCCGGGATATCTATGTCCGCGAGGGCTGCTATGGCTGTCACTCGCAGATGATCCGGCCCTTCCGGGCGGAGACGGAGCGCTACGGTCACTATTCCGTGGCCGGCGAGTTCGTCTACGACCGGCCCTTCCAGTGGGGTTCCAAGCGCACCGGGCCGGATCTGGCGCGTGTGGGCGGGCTCTACAGCGACCTGTGGCACGAGATTCACCTGCTCAATCCGCGGGACGTGGTGCCGGAGTCCAACATGCCGGCCTATCCCTGGCTGGCCGAGCGGGAGCTGGACGGCGAGCAGGTCGCCCGACGCATGCGTGCCCAGCAGCGCTGGCTCGGGGTGCCGTACACGGACGAGCAGATCGAGAATGCCGCCGGCGACGTGGACGGCAAGACGGAAATGGAAGCCATCATTGCCTACCTCCAGGGGTTGGGCACGGCCATCGAGCACAGGCGCTGACGGGAGGCTGCATGGATACCAGTACTGTTCACGGCCTGCTGACCCTGGTTCTGATGATCCTGTTCATCGGGATCGTGTTCTGGGCGTTCAGCAGCAGGCGCAAGAAGGATTTCGAGGAGGCCGCCCGGCTACCGCTGGAGGATGAAGCCCCCGAGGACAAGAGCGTCGGCGGGGTGGGGCAAGAGTACAAGCGCGAGGGCAGGGACCATGAGTAGCTTCTGGAACTGGTACATCGGCATCATCGCCGTTGCCAACATTCTGGCCTGCGTGTGGCTGATTCGCTGGACGGCGAAGAAGCGGCCAGATGAGCGTGCGGCCCACGAGACCACCGGGCACGAATGGGATGGCCTCACCGAGCTGAACAATCCCATGCCGCGATGGTGGCTGTGGCTGTTCTACGCCACCATCGTCTTTGGGCTCATTTACATGGTGCTCTACCCCAGCTTCGGCAGCTACCAGGGCCTCCTCGGCTGGTCGCAGTACAGCGAGTGGGAGCAGGAAGTCGCGGAGACCGAGGAGCGGGTCGCGCCGCTGTTCGAGGAATATGCCGAGATTCCCATTCCCGAGCTGGCCCAGCACTCCGACGCCATGCAGACCGGCAGGCGCCTGTTCGACAACAACTGCGCCGTCTGTCACGGCGTGGACGGCGGCGGGCGCCCGGGGTTTCCGAACATCGCCAACAACGTGTGGAACTGGGGCGGCGAGCCGGAGCAGATCTACACGTCCATTCTCGATGGCCGCCGGGGCAATATGCCCGCGCTGGGGGATGCCCTTGGCGAGGATGGCCTCGAGCAGGTGGCGGCGTATACCTTCAGCCTCAGCGGCCGCGACGCCCCGGAGGAGCTGGTGAGTGCCGGTGAGGAACTCTATCAGCAGCGTTGCGCTGCCTGCCACCAGGCCGACGGTAGCGGCAATCCGGCCATGGGCGCCCCCAATCTGACCGACGACAACTGGATGTACGGCGGCAGCCTGGAAGCCATCAAGACTTCGATTCGTGAAGGGCGCCGGGGCGTGATGCCGGCGCAGAAGGACCTGTTGGGCGAGGATCGCGTCCACGTGTTGGCCGCCTACGTCTACAGCCTTTCCATGGACGAGCGTGACGCCGAGACCAACGGCGAGGAAACCGCCGATGCCGGTGGCAATGAGTAAGGAGCGCTGGCTGCAGTGCCTGGGCAGTACGCTGTGGCCGTCATTCCTGGCGGCAGCGGTGGCCTCGGTGGTGTTCTTTGCCAGCATTGATCCAGAAACCCTGCGCATGCAGACGCTCCCGGACTGGGATATGAGCCGCATGGCCGGCTACACCATCGGGTTCTTCATGTTCTGGGCGGTGGGGTTGTTTTCCAGCAGCCTCACCTACCTGTTGAGCGGAGGCGGCAACCGGCGCCATGAGTAAGCGGGAGGACAAAGTGGAGTTCGACGTGGGCATGTACGCCGCCCGCGAGAAGATCCACCCGCGCGAGGTCGACGGTACCTTCCAGCGATTGCGCCACCTGGCCGTGATCGTGTTGCTGGGCATCTACTACGGGCTGCCGTGGATCACCTGGGACGGCCGTCAGGCGGTCCTGTTCGATCTACCCGCACGGCAGTTCCACATCTTCGCGCTGACCTTCTGGCCCCAGGATTTCGTCTACCTGGCGCTGTTGCTGATCCTTGCCGCACTGTCGCTGTTCTTCTTCACCGCCCTGGCCGGGCGCATGTGGTGCGGCTATGCCTGTCCGCAGACGGTGTGGACCGAAGCCTTCATGTGGATGGAGCGCTGGACCGAGGGCAAGCGCCAGCAGCGCCTGAAACTGGACAAGTCCCCGTGGACGGCCAGCAAGTTTCTGCGTCGTGGCAGCAAGCATGTGCTGTGGGTGGTGTTCGCGCTCTACACCGGATTCACCTTCGTGGGCTATTTCACGCCCATTCGTGAGCTGTCGGTGAGCGTGGCGACCTTCGGACTCGGCCCCTGGGAGACGTTCTGGCTGCTTTTCTATGCCTTCGCCACCTGGGGCAATGCGGGATTCCTGCGGGAGCAGGTGTGCATCTACATGTGCCCCTATGCGCGCTTCCAGAGCGCCATGTTCGACCCCAACTCGCTGATCATCTCCTATGACGAACAGCGCGGCGAGCCGCGGGGCGGCCGTTCGCGCAACATCGACCACCGTGCCCACGGGCTGGGCGACTGCATTGACTGCAATCTCTGCGTGCAGGCCTGCCCCACGGGGATCGATATCCGCGATGGGCTGCAGTACGAGTGCATTGCCTGTGCCGCCTGCATCGATGCCTGCGACAGCGTCATGGACAAGATGAACTACCCCCGCGGGTTGATTCGCTACACCACCGACAACGCCATGGAAGGCAAACCCTCGCACATCCTGCGACCGCGCATCGTCATCTACGCCGTGTTGCTGCTGGCCTTGATGGCCGGCACCGCGTACAGCCTCACCCAGCGTACGCCGCTGGCCATGGAGGTGTTGGCGGATCGCAACGTGCTCTATCGGGATGTGGACTTCGAAACCGTGGAGAACATCTACACGGTCCGCATTCTGAACAAGGACCGCGAAGCCCGGGATTACGTCCTGAGCGTGGACGGGTTGCCGGGGGCCGAGGTGGTAACCCGACCGGAGCATATCCGCGTCGATGCCGGTGGCACCGGGCAGGTGACCGCCAGCGTTCGGGTGCCCCGCGAGGAAGCGCGCGGCACCGGACATTCCATCGAACTCCGGCTACAGGCCACCGACGACGAAGCAATCCAGCGGACCAACACCGCCCGGTTTCACGGGCCGAGGGAGGAATAGACATGGCCAGGGATACCGATGCCGCCCCGTGGTATCGCCAGTTCTGGTTCTGGTTCGTGTTCGCGCCGCCACTGGCGTCCATCGTGCTCGGTCTGAGCCTGCTGGCCACTGCTGTCATTCACGGTGACAGCCTGGTGGCGGACAATTACGAAGAAGTCGGCCGGGCCATTCACAAGAATCACGCCCGGGAGTACGAGGCTGCGGCACTGGAAATTGACGGCAGCATGGTGCTGGATCGCGAACAGGGGACGATCACCGTGCGACTGGACGGCCGCTCGGAACTCCCCGACCGGCTGCTGCTGGAACTCTCGCACCCCACCCACGCCGAGCGCGACCTGGCGGTGGAACTGCAGCGCGACGCCAGTGGCATTTACCGCGCCGATGCCCAACGCCGTGTGGACGGGCGCCACTACGTTCGCCTGCAGCCGGAAGACGGCTCGTGGCTGCTGGCCACCGAGATCGATGCCGGGGAGCGTGAGCTTACGCTGACGCCCCGCCGCGGAGGCTGACAGTGGCGGATGCCTTGCAGTGCTTTCACTGCGGTGAGCCGGTGCCGGAGGACGTGGATCTCACGGTCACGGTGGACGGCGAGGCACAGCCCGTCTGCTGTGCCGGATGTCACGCCGTGGCTTCCACCATCCTCGGGTCCGGGCTCGATGCCTTCTACCGCTTCCGCCCGGCGCCCACCGGGCAGCCGGAGGACCTGACCGCGGCCGATGCCGGTCGCTACGCCAGTTTCGACCAGGAGCGCGTGCAGCAGGACTTCGTCTATTGTGCGCCGGACGGCAGCCGCGAGGCGTCCCTGCTTGTGGAGGGGCTCTACTGTGCCGCCTGCGGCTGGCTCATCGAGCGCAGCCTGGGTGATGCCGAAGGTGTGGAAGAGGTGCGGGTGAATCCAGCTACGGGGCGTGCCCTGCTGCGGTGGCACCCTGACCGCGTGAGCCTCAGCGGCCTCATGGCGCACATGGGCCGGCTCGGCTACCGGCCCCATCCGGTGCTGGCGGAGGCCACCGATACCCAGGCGGAGAAGGAGCGCAAATCTGCACTGCGGCGGTTGATTGTCGCTGGCCTGGGCATGATGCAGGCGATGATGTTCGCCGTGGCCCTGTACTCCGGCCAGTTCCACGGCATGGAGACCATCTACGAGGATTTCCTGCGCACCGTGAGCATGCTGGTGGCGACCCCGGTGGTGCTGTACGCGGGGCTGCCGATTTTCATCGGTGCCATCCGCGATCTGCGCAACGGGCGCCCGGGCATGGACGTACCGGTGGCGCTGGCGATCGGCGGTGCCTATTCCGCCAGCGTCTGGATTACCTTCGCCGGCGGGCCGGAAGTCTACTTCGACTCGGTGAGCATGTTCACGTTCTTCCTGCTCATAGCCCGCTACGTGGAAATGAACGCCCGGCATCGTGCCAACGCCACCACCGACGCGCTGGGTCGGCTGGTGCCGAGTACGGCACTGCGGGTCGGTGCCGAGGGTGACGAGGAAATCCCGGTCCGGGACGTGCGCGTCGGTGACACCCTGCTGGTGCGCTCTGGTGCCAGTATTCCCGCAGACGGGCGCATCACCGATGGCCAAACCAGTGTCGACGAGTCCATGCTCACTGGCGAATCGGATCCGCAGCAGCGGGGCCCGGGGGAGGCGGTGGTGGGCGGGAGCGTCAACCTGGGCAGTACTGTCAGGATGGTGGTGGAGCGGGTCGGGCAGGACACCACCGTCTCCCACATTGGCCGGTTGCTGCGCCGGGCCCAGGCCCAGCGTCCGGGACTGGCCCGCCTGGCAGATACCGCCGGGCGCTGGTTCGTGACCGCGGTGCTGATCGCGGCGGCCAGCGTATTCGCCATCTGGTGGCAGGTGGATCCGACCCGCGCGTTCCCGATCACCCTGGCGATGCTGGTGGCAACCTGCCCCTGCGCGCTTTCGCTGGCCACCCCCACCGCCCTGGCCGCTGGCACCAATCGCATGGCAGGCCAGGGGCTGCTCGTGACCCGCGCCGATGCCCTGGAGACGCTGTCTCGCGTGGACACGGTGGTGCTGGACAAGACGGGGACCCTCACCGAAGGTCGATTGACCATTGTCGAGACGCGGACGAACGAGCCCCTGTCGCAGGATCAGGCCGTAGATCTGGCAGCGGCGCTGGAACGGCACTCCGAACACCCCATTGCACGTGCCTTCCCCGTGCCGCGCCGGCATCAGGCCGAGGCGACCAGTGTCACCCGTGGTGGCGGCGTCGAGGGCCAGGTGGC
>SKYZ01000132.1 GCA_007127625.1 Aquisalimonas sp.
AGCTGACCGTGGCGTGCATTGACGAGCAGTTCAAACCCCGCCCGGTGCCCCGGGCGATTCGAGCGGAGATGCAGCATGCAAGGTGAGATGTCCATCCTCCAGCTGGTGCTGGATGCCAGCCTCCTGGTGCAGGCGGTGATGCTGATCCTGGTGCTGGCATCGGTGGCGTCCTGGGCACTGATTTTCCGCAAGCATGCGGTGGTCAAGGACGCCAGCCGCTCGTCGGAGGATTTCGAGGATCGCTTCTGGTCCGGCGGCAATCTCGCCGAGATCTACGCCCGAGTCGGCTCCTCGGACGATGCCGATGGCGGCATGGAGCGGATCTTCCGCGCCGGCTTCCGGGAGTTCTCGCGCATGCGCAAGCAGGGCGCCTCGCCGGAAGCGCAGGTGGAAGCCTCCCAGCGGGCCATGCGGATCAGTCTCTCCCGGGAAGAGGACGACCTGGAGGCGCACCTGCCCTTCCTGGCCACGGTGGGCTCCACCAGCCCCTACATCGGCCTGTTCGGCACCGTCTGGGGCATCATGAACTCGTTCCGCGCCCTGGGCGGACAGCAGCAGGCGACGCTGGCGGCGGTGGCCCCCGGCATTGCCGAGGCGCTGATCGCCACCGCCCTGGGGCTGTTCGCGGCCATCCCGGCGGTGATCGGCTACAACCGCTACGCCAGCTCCGTGGAACGGCTGTGCGGCCGCTACGAGACCTTCATGGAGGAGTTCATCAGCATCCTGCAGCGCCACGCCCACACCCAGGCGGCGCAGCAGCAACAGGACAAACGGTAGATCGCCATGGCCAGAGCCCATCGTGCCAAGCGCAAGCCCATGTCGGAGATCAACGTGGTCCCGTACATCGACGTGATGCTGGTGCTGCTGGTCATTTTCATGGTCACCGCACCGCTGCTCTACCAGGGTGTCGACGTGGACCTGCCCCAGGCGGACGCCGAGCCACTGTCCCAGGACGAGCAGGATCCGGTCATTGTCACGGTGAACCGGGACGGGGAACTGATGGTCAGTATCGGCACGGACCCGGACGAGCCGGTCAGCGCCGACGAGGTCACCGATCTGGTCAGCCGGGTGATGCGCAACAAT
The DNA here is from genome assembly GCA_007127625.1 of Aquisalimonas sp. GTDB lineage: Bacteria > Pseudomonadota > Gammaproteobacteria > Nitrococcales > Aquisalimonadaceae > Aquisalimonas. The sequence goes on from SKYZ01000132.1 coordinate 1,084, forward strand.
CCGGGAACGCCGGTGCTGGTCCGTGGTGACGAGCAGGTACGCTACGGACTGGTCCTGGACACCATGGCCATGCTGCAGCGGGCCGGCGTGCCCCAGGTGGGGCTGATGACCCGGCCGCCGTCCGACAATGACTGATCCCGCCGCAGTTTCTCCGGGGCGTGGAGATGAATGACTGGCTGAGCACATTGTCCTCTTGGCGTTTTGTCGCATACTCGCTCGTAGTGCATGCGGTGGTGTTCGCTGTCTTCCTGGTCCAGGTCAGCGGCACGCCGAGGGTACAGCAGCAGGAGCGCCCGGAGATCATCCACGCCGTGGCCATGGACGAACAATCGGTGATGGAGCCCATCGAGGAACGGCGACGGGCCCAGGAAGCCGCGCGCCAGCAGGCCGAGGAGGCCCGCCGGCGGGAAGAGGCCGAGGCGGAGCGCCAGCGCCAGGAGGCGCAGCAGCGCCAGCGCGAAGAGGAAGAACGCCGCCAGCTCGAGGAGCAGCGCCGCCAGGAGGCAGAGGAACAGGCCCGCCGCGAGGCCGAACGGGAGCGCCAACGTCAGGAAGAGGCCGAGCAGCGCCGCCGTGAGGAAGAAGCGGAGCGCCAGCGCCGCGAGGAAGAGCAGCGCCTGGCCGAGGAAGAGGCCGAACGCCAGCGCCAGGAGGAAGAACGTAGACGGCAGGAGGAGGAAGAGCGCCGTCGACAGGAGGAAGAGGAGCGCCGCCGGCAGCAGGAGGAGGCGGAGCGCCAGCGTCAGATCGAGGAAGAACAGCAGCGCCGCGAAGAGGAAGCGGAGCAGCGCCGACAGGAGGAGGAAGCCGAGCGCCGGCGCCAGGAAGAACAGGAACGCCAGGCGGAGGAACAACGGATGCAACGGCTTGCCGAGCGGGCAACCAGCCGGTTCCCCAGCGTCTGGCAGCGCGAGGTCGAGAGCGCCTGGACGCGCCCGCCGGGCGCTGACCGCGGCCTGAGCGCGGACGTGCGGGTTCGCCTGCGCCCTAACGGTGAAGTGGTCGGCACGGAGATCGCCCGCAGCAGTGGTAGCACCTCCTTCGACCGCTCGGCGGAGAACGCAATACGGCGTGCGTCGCCGCTCTCGGTTCCGGACGACGAGGATGTCTTCCGCCGCGCCGGCTTCGATCACTTCATTTTCCGATTCAACCCGGACGGATAACCATGCAACCACGATTGAAGGCACTCATGGGCGCTGCCCTTGCCCTGGCTCTGGCCCCCGGCCTGGCGAAGGCCGAACTGGTGGTGGAAATCACCCGCGGCGCGGAGGCGGCACTGCCCATCGCCATTGCCGACTTCGGCGACGACGGCGAGGCACTGCCCGAAGACGTCGCCACCATCATCCGCGACAACCTCCTGCGCAGCGGCCAGTTCGATCCGCTGCCCCGGGAGGAGTTCATCGACAACCCCACCCGCAGCGACGACGTGCGCTTCGAGAACTGGCGTGCCCTGGGCGTGGACAACCTGGTGGTCGGGGAGACCCGCCGCGACGGTGACGACTTCCGGGTGCGCTACGAGCTGCTGGACGTGTTCACCGGCGAGCGCATGCTCGGGCGCAGCTACAGCGTCAGCGAGCCTTCCCTGCGGGCACTGGCACACACCATCAGCGACAACATCTATGAAGAGCTCCTTGGCCGCCCCGGCGCATTCAATACCATGGTCGCCTACGTTGCCATCGACGAGAGCGATGGAGATCGCGAATTCCAGCTCATCGTGGCCGACGCCGACGGCCACGACCCGCAGTCCATCCTCAGCTCCTCGGAGCCGCTGCTGTCACCGGCATGGTCGCCGGACCGCGAGCGTATCGCCTACGTCTCCTTCGAGGAGCGTCGGTCCGAGATTTTCGTGCAGAACATCCGCACCGGCGAGCGCGACCGCATCGCCAGCTTCCGTGGCCTCAACAGCGCACCCGCCTGGTCCCCCGACGGCAATCGTCTGGCCGTCACCCTCTCACGCGATGGCCAGACGGACATCTACAGCCTGGACGTGGAAACCGGCGAGACCACCCGCCTTACGGACCACCACGCGATTGACACCGAGGCGGCCTGGGGGCCGGACGGTGATCACCTGTACTTCACCTCCGACCGCGGCGGCAGCCCGCAGATCTACCGTGCGGACGCTGACGGCGGCAATGTGCAGCGCATCACCTACGAAGGCAACTACAATGCCTCCCCGGACATTTCCCCGGACGGCGAGCGCCTGGCCATGGTCCACCGGGGTGACAACGGCTTCCAGATCGCCGTGCTGGATCTGGGCAGCGAGCGGTTCCGGATCATGAGCGAAGGACCGCACGATGAAAGCCCGAGCTTCGCTCCCAACGGTGCCATGGTGGTGTATGCGACGCGTCAGAACGGGACCGGCGTGCTGGGTACCGTCTCGCTGTTCGGTGAGGCGCGTAACATCATGGCCACCGAAGGGCGCGCCCTGCGGGAGCCGGCCTGGTCACCGAACTGATTCTTTCAACGACAACCTGAACCTGAACGCGAGAGGTAACAACCATGGCAAGGCAGCAAAAGCCGTTCTCCTGGATCCTGATCACCGCCCTGGCGCTTGCGCTGAGCGCCTGTGCCGTTCTGGAGGACGAGGAGCGGGTCGACGATCGGGACGAGATGACCGAGGAAGAGCGCGAACGCGCCGAAGAGGAGCGCCGGGACACGGCCGTCTGGGCCATGGGTGACCGCGACGCCCTGGAAGGCGAGGAACTGGACATGGCGCTGGACGATCCGGACAGCCCTATCTCCAAGCGCATCGTCCACTTCGCTTTTGACAGCAGCGAGATCCACGACGAGGATATGCCCATTCTCGAGTCGCACGGTGAGTTCCTCGCGAACCATCCCGCGCAGCGCATCGTCATCGAGGGCCACACCGACGAGCGCGGGGCCCGGGAGTACAACCTGGCCCTGGGCGAGCGCCGTGCCGAGGCCGTCAAGCGCATTCTGGTGCTCAACGGCGCCGGTGAAGATCAGCTCGAGGTCGTGAGCTACGGGGAAGAGAGCCCGGTTGCCTCCGGCAGCAATGAAGAGGCCTACGCGCAGAACCGGCGGGCGGAACTCCTGTACCGCCGCTGATCCACGGGGTATCACCATGATGCAGTCAGCACCAGCCAAGCGCCTCCGTCCCGGCCTGTTCGCCGTGGCGACCACCCTCGTCGGGCTGAGCCTGGGCATGGGCCAGGCCACCGCCGACGAGGACCTGGAGCGCCGCGTCGAGCGCATGGAGCGGCTGCTCGACTCCGGGGCGCTGTCGGATCTCGCCAACCGCCAGGAACGGCTGCGCCGTGAAGTCTCGGAGCTGGTCGGACAGATGGAAACCCTGCAGCGGGAGATGGACGACATCCGTCGTCAGCAACGCAACCTGTTCGAGGATCTGGACGACCGGCTCATGGAGCTGGAACAGGCCGGCGTCGCCGCGCAGGAACCGGGCGTGCCCGATACGCCGGCGCTGGACGCCGAGCTGGAAGGCGAGCCCCAGGACGCGCCCCCGCCGGAGGACGACGACGCCATGGAGGCCGCCGCCGACGACGACGGGGATGCCGCAGACGCCTACTCGGCCGCCTTCGACCTGCTCCGCGACGGCGACTACCGGCGGGCGGCGGACGGCTTCCGCGACGTACTGGACAACCACGCAGACAGCGACTACGCAGACAACGCCCGCTACTGGCTGGCGGAGACGTACTACGTGGTGCGCGAGTTCGACGAAGCCATGGAACACTTCCAGCAGATCGTCGACGATCCGGACAGCGGCAAGCACGCGGACGCGCTGCTCAAGGCCGGTTACATCCACTACGAGCGCGAGGAGTGGGACCGGGCACGGGACATGCTGGAGCAAGTCCGTGACGACTACCCCGACAGCACCGTGGCGAGCCTAGCCGGCAACCGCCTGGACCAGATGGACGACGAAGGCCGGTAGTGCCCGAAATCATGACCGAAACCGCTGAAACGGTGCGCCTGCGCATCACCGAGATCTTCCATTCCCTGCAGGGGGAGGCCCGCACTGTGGGCTGGCCCACGGTATTCGTGCGCCTGACCGGCTGCCCGCTGCGCTGCCATTACTGTGACACGGCCTACGCCTTCCACGGCGGCGACACCCGGGGCCTGCCCGAGATTCTCGCCACGGTGCAGCAGTACGGCAGCCGCCATGTCACCGTCACCGGCGGCGAACCCCTGGCCCAGCGCAAGGGGTGCCTGGCGCTGTTGCAGTCCCTGGTGGACGCCGGCCACGAGGTGTCCCTGGAAACCTCCGGCGCCATGGACATCGGCGGCATCGACCCGGCCGTGAGCCGCGTGGTGGATCTCAAGACCCCGGCCTCCGGCGAGCAGGCGCGCAACCGCTGGGAGAACATCGACCTCCTCACCCCGAACGATCAGGTCAAGTTTGTCCTCTGCGACCGCGACGACTACGACTGGGCCTGTCAGGTGCTGCGCGACCATCGATTGGCGGAGCGCTGCGAAGTGCTGTTCTCGCCCAGCTTCGGGCAGCTCTCGGGCCGGGATCTGGCGGACTGGGTGGTCGCGGACGCCCTGCCGGTGCGCTTCCAGCTGCAACTGCACAAGATCCTGTGGGGCGATGAACCAGGACGCTGATCACCGGGCGTGCGACCGGAACGCGGTGGTCCTGCTCTCCGGCGGGCTCGATTCCGCCACCGTGCTGGCCATGGCGCAGGCCTGGGGCTACCGCTGCCACGCCATCAGTTTCGATTACGGCCAGCGCCATCGCGCCGAGCTGGATGCCTGCCGACGCGTGGCCGCGTCCCTGGGGGCCGTGGACCACCGCACCGTCACGCTGGATCTCGCCGCCATCGGTGGCTCGGCACTCACCGACACCAGCATCGACGTACCGGAAGCCCCCACCGAAGGCATCCCCGTCACCTACGTGCCCGCGCGCAACACCGTGTTCCTGTCCCTGGCCCTGGGCTATGCCGAGGTCATCGGTGCTTTCGATCTGTTCATCGGCGTCAATGCGGTGGATTACTCCGGCTACCCGGACTGTCGGCCCGAGTTCATCCATGCCTTCGAGAGGACGGCGAACCTGGCCACCCGGGCCGGCACGGAGAGCGGCGAGGCATTCCGTGTCCATGCACCGCTGAGCGAGCGCAGCAAGGCCGAGATCATCCTGCGCGGCACCGAACTGGGCGTCGATTACGCCCAGACCGTCTCCTGCTACCAGGCCGATGCCGAGGGCCGCGCCTGCGGCCGCTGTGACTCCTGCCGCCTGCGTGCGGCGGGTTTCCGCGACGCCGGCCTGGCCGACCCCACCCGGTACCGCCCGGATGCGACCCGCGACGTTTGACAGGTCTGGCTGTTCGGGTATGATTCGCGGCGGTCGGGCCGTTAGCTCAG
>SKYZ01000016.1 GCA_007127625.1 Aquisalimonas sp.
CAAGCCGCGACCGTCAGACGTGTTCGTGCAGGCCGCACTCGCGCTTGAGGCCGAAGAAGCGGGTTTCTTCTTCGGTCATGCCGTCGTCCAAGCGGCGAGTGGTGTGGACGTCGCCGATGGAGACGTAGCCCTGATGCCACAGCGGATGGTAGGGCAGATCGTGGTCCACCAGGTAGCGGTAGATGTCCCGGTCCGTCCAGTCGATCAGCGGATGGACCTTGAAGCGGCCGTTCTGAGTAACGACCACGTCCAGCCCTTCGCGGGAGCTGGCCTGCTGACGGCGCAGGCCGGCGAACCAGGCTTCGGCCCGGAGCTCGCGCAGGGCGCGCTGCATGGGCTCGACCTTGTTCATGCGGTTGTATTGATCGATGCCTTCGACACCCTGCTCCCACAGCTTGCCGTACCGGGCTTCCTGCCAGACGGGGCTGAGCTCGTTCCGGTAGACGTGCAGGTTGAGACCGAGCCGCTCGGTGAGTTCGTCCACGAAGCGGTAGGTCTCCGGGAACAGGTAGCCGGTATCCACCAGGATCACGGGGATGTCGGGGCGCGCGCTGGTGACCATGTGCAGTGACACGGCCGCCTGGGCGCCGAAGCTGGAGGACAGCACGATGCGCTGGCCGAACTGTTCCAGCCCCCACTGCACACGCTCCTGCGCGGTGGCCTGTTCAAGCTCGGCATTGATCGCCTCAAGGTCAACATCGCGCCCTTCGGGCAGCGGTGCGACTGTGGCTCGGCTGTTAGTCATCGCTCTCCTCACTGGGTGGATCCCTGTGACTGCGATAACCATACATCGCGGCTTTCAGGCAGAAAAAGAATGAAAATACCTATCTTCATGCCCTGGACGCATATACGCCCGGGGGTCGCTACCTCGGTGGGCCGGGGATCAGGGCGTTGGTGTTCTCGATGTACTCGCGGTAGGCGGGCCGGGTCTCGTGGAGCTTCTTCTCCAGCAGGGCAACACCGGACACGCGCACCAGCAGGAAGGTCATCAGTGCGGCGCTGATCACCGTCCACCAGCCGCCGGCAGCCGCCGCCATCAAGAAAAAGCCCCACCACAGAACGATTTCACCGAAGTAGTTGGGATGGCGGCTGTAGCGCCACAGGCCACTGTTCATGACCTGGCCACGGTTGGCGGGGTCCGCCTTGAAGCGGGCGAGCTGGGTATCGGCGACACTCTCCCAGAGAAAGCCCAGCAGCCAAAGGGCCAGCCCCAGAGCAGCAAGCGGCCACAACAGCTCGCCGGCATCGGCCACGCGGGTGCCATAGAGCAGCGGCATGGCCACCAGCCACATGATGGCCCCCTGGAGCATGAACACCGTCCACAGACTCACCCAGGGAAAGCGCCCGCCGTGCCTGGCGCGCATCTCCTGGTAACGGTAGTCCTCGCCATGCCCCCAGTTGCGCCAGGAGAGATAGGCGGATAACCGCACCCCCCAGAGCGTCACCGGAATCACCATGAGAAGCCCCGCCGGCGGCGCCCCGGCGGTGAACCAGTACACCCAGGCCAGCAGCACGAAGCCGGCGCCCCAGAAGCGGTCCACCAGGCTGGCGTCCTGCAGTCGCAGGCTGGCCAGCCAGATCACCAGCATCAGGCCCAGGGCGCTGGCGAGCCCCAGAGTGACGGCAAGTCCCGCGTTCATCATGACTGTTTCATCCGTTGCGAAGTGGTGACCCGCGCGGCGCTCACGCCGGCTCGTCCACGGGTTTCTCCATCAGGTAATGGGACACGAACCATTCGTCACCCCCGCGGTAGCCGAACAGTTCCGCACAGGCCATGAAGAAGATGCGCCAGCGGTTCCACCACAGACCGACGTGCTCGGCACCGTAGGTGTCGGCAAACACCTTTTCTATGTGCGCGCGCGAGGCATCCATGCGCCGCAGCCAGGCATTGCAGGTGGTTTCATAATGCCGGCCGTTCACCCGCCAGTGCCGGCGCAGCCGCAGATGGTCCTGATAATACAGCGGCAGACTGTCCGCCGGCATGAGCCCGTCGGTGAAGAAGTAGCGCCCCATCCAGTCGTGCTCCCCCTGGGTCTCGAACACGTAGGCGAGATCCCTGTGGCAGAAGACGTGGAAGAACAGTTGCCCACCGGGTTCCAGCCAGCCGTGAATCCGCCGCAGCAGCTCGCGCCAGTTACGCATGTGCTCGAACATCTCCAGGGAGACGACCCGGTGAAACCGGGTGTCGGTGGTGAAGTCGTTCATGTCCGCGGTGATCACTGTGAGGTTGTTCAGGCCGCGGGCGTCGCGACGGGCCTCGATGAAGGCACGCTGGGAGGACGAATTGGACACCGCAGTGATGCGGCTGCCGGGATAGTGCTCTGCCATCCAAAGCGAAAGCGCGCCCCAGCCGCAGCCCAGTTCCAGGATCTCCTGCCCGTCCGCCAGGCCCGCCCGTTCGCAGGTGAGCGCCAGCATGGCCGCCTCGGCTCCCTTGAGGTCATCGGTCCCGTCCGGCCAGAGGCAGCAGGAGTACTTCAGGTGGGGGCCCAGCACGGTCTCGAAGAATCCGGCAGGCAGTTCGTAGTGCTGCTCGTTGGCCGTGTCCGTGGCCAGCGCCACGGGGCTGTCGTCCATGGCGGCAAGCAGCGCGTGCATGGCCTCGCGACGCGCCTCGCAGTCACCGCCTTGCTCCCGCAGGCGCTCCCCCAGGAGCCGGCGAATGCCCAGGCGCACCAGGGGGTCCGGGACCTTTCCCTGCTCCACGAGCCCGATGAGAGTCTGCATGTCGTTTGCCCCTGCCTGATGGGATGATTGTCGAACGCAATAATACGATACTTGTACAAAACAAGTACACGACCATGTTCAATCAGTGCGCTGCATTGCCGTGCGGTAGGGTCTCATGTGCCATCAGCGCACAGGATCATGAGCCATGAAGCACAACCAAGAAGATCGTAAGTATCTGTTTTTGCGATTCTCCCCATGTTGGCACGCAGCCTGCAAGGCTCTGGGTGAGCCGAAAGGCGTTTTTCCACGCAAGCAATGAAGGAGGTCCTTTATGACCGCTCTCATCAAGCTCCGTACCCTGATGCTCACCCTGCTGGCCGCTCTTGGTCTGACCCTCGGCGGCATGGCCACTGCCACCGCCGATGCGGATCACAGCGGCGGCTCCGTCAGCGACGCCCCGGAAACCGTCCAGTGGGATGATGACGACGAGGACGATGACTGGGGCGACGACGATGATGACTGGGGTGAATGGGACGACGATGATGATGACGAGTGGGAGGATGACGACGACGCCGACTGGTAATTCGTCAGGTCTCACCAGCATCTGAAACTGAAGCGCCACCGGAGACGGTGGCGCTTTTTTTTTGTTCGCCCTCAAGGCGGTGCCTCGAGATGCACCCTACTCAAACAGGCGGACCGGAACGGGGGATTCAGGCGTCGCCGGCACCCTCCACCACTTGCCGCCGATTACGGCCGAACTCCAGCATCCGGCCAAGGGACACCAGCGCCTGCTCGGCCACGGCCGGGTCCACGTGAATCTCGTTGGCCCCGGTCTCCAGAGTGTGCGCCAGGTTGCGCAGGCCGTTCATGGCCATCCACGGGCAGTGGGCGCAGCTGGTGCAGGTGGCGCTACGGCCGGCCGTGGGCGCCTTCAGCAGTGTCTTCCCCGGTGCGGCCTCGTGCATCTTGTGGAACAGACCGGCGTCGGTGGCGACGATGAAGGTATCGGCATCCCCCGTCTGCACCGCCTTGAGAAGCTGCGAGGTGGAGCCCACCACATCGGCCAGCGCCACCACGCCCTGAGGCGATTCCGGGTGCACCAGTACCTTGGCACCGGGGTGCTCGGCGCGCAGCTTTTCCAGTTCGATGGCCTTGAACTCCTCGTGGACGATGCAGGCGCCGTCCCACAGGAGCATGTCGGCACCGGTCTGCTGCTGCACGTAGGCACCGAGGTGCTTGTCCGGCGCCCACAGGATCTTCTGACCCTGCTCGTGCAGGTGGCGCACCACGTCCAGCGCGATGCTGGAGGTGACCACCCAGTCCGCCCGCGCCTTCACCGCCGCGCTGGTGTTGGCGTAGACCACCACGGTGCGATCCGGATGCTGGTCGCAGAAGGCGGCAAACTCGTCCGGCGGGCAGCCTTCGTCCAGGGAGCAGGTGGCTTCCAGATCGGGCATCAGCACCCGCTTCTCGGGGCTGAGGATCTTGGCCGTCTCCCCCATGAAGCGCACACCGGCCACCACCACCGTCTGCGCCGGATGCTCGTAGCCGAAGCGGGCCATCTCCAGGGAGTCGGAGACAATACCGCCGGTCTCGTCAGCCAGGATCTGCAGATCCGGTGCGGTGTAGTAGTGCGCCACCAGAACGGCGTTCTGTGCGCGCAGCTGCTCGCGGATGCGGTCCATCAACTGCTCCCGCTCACCGGTGTGCAGTGCCTCGTCGGCCGTGAACGGCTGCTCCCGGAAGAACTGTACCGGGGCCTCGGCGTGGACCGCTTGTACCTTGCTCATGGCGTCAACCTCCGGCCCGGGGGCCGTTGCCTACTTGATGATATCCACCCGGTCCGGCCGGGTGACGCGGAACAGGCGGGCCGGCCGGTGCTTGCCGGCGCGGAACCGCTCCCCCGTGTCCTCGATGCACGGCAGGTTCCTGACCCGCTTGCGGAAGTTCCGCTTGTCCAGTTGTTCACCCAGGATGGTCTCGTAGACCGACTGCAGCTCGCTCAGGGTGAACCGTTCGCCCATGAACTGCAGGGCGATGGTCGAATACTCCAGTTTTGCCGCCAGGCGCCGGTGGGCCATGGCGATGATGTCGCCGTGGTCAAAGGCGAGCTCCGGCAGCGCGTCCACCGGCTTCCAGGCGAGCCGCTGCGACTCCGCCGGCAGGGACGGCAGCCGTGCCGGCGGCACCAGCGCATAGTAGGAGACTGACACCACCCTGCCCCGGGGATCCCGCTCCGGGCGCCCGAAGCTGTAGAGCTGCTCCAGGTACACCCCGTGCACTCCGGTCTTCTCCCGGAGCATGCGGCTGGCGCAGTCATCCAGCGCCTCGTTGATGGGCACCATGCCGCCGGGCAGCGACCAGTAACCACTGAACGGCTCGCCGCTGCGTTGAACCAGGAGTACGCGCAGGCGGTGGTCAGTTATGGTGAACACCACCACGTCCGTTGCCAGGCCTGTCAGTGCGCGCTCCGTCACGGGGGCCCTCCCTCGTTCAACCGAACCGTAAAGTTAGTGTCGTTCGTACACTATGTCAATGATAGACACGTTCGCCCGGCGCAGGTTCCCCGCTTTGGTGATGAAGACGCAGGACGACCGAGTGGCGGGAATGCCACCCGGTCAGGGACGGGAATCAGTGCAGAACGGTCACCGGGCAGAAGGCGCCGTGTACCACGCGGCGGCTGACGCTGCCCATGACGAAGGCCTCCAGGCGGGACAGACCGCGGCGGCCCATGACGATCTCCGCCTCGCCCATCTCCCGGCTGTAGGCGTTGATCGCCGTGGCCGGGTCACCCCCACGGCGAACATCGACGACCTCGATGCTGTCGTCATCGATTTCCTTGCGCGCCTGCTTGAAGGCACGCTCCGCCGACTCGCGCCCCAGTTCGGCAAAACTCTCGTCGGCGAAGGGCCCCACGCCCGCCAGCTCCGCCATGCTGCCACCGACTCCGGGAATCTCCCGCGGCGTATTCGGGAACACGTGGAGCAGGTGGATGGACGCGCCGGTCGCCGAGGCCAGACCGGCGGCGTGCCGCACGGCCACCAGCGCCGACTTGGACCCGTCCACCGGCACAATGTAGGCGCTGGTGGCGACAACATCGTCGTCGGAGATCACCGTCACCGGACACGTGGCGCGCAGGATCACCCCTTCGCTGACACTGCCCACCAGGAACTCGCGCACCCGACCGAGGCCGCGACGCCCCATGATGATAATGGGCGAGTCGACCTTCTTCGCATGCTCGGCCAACGCCTCGGCAGGCTCGCCATCGACAATGACCTCTTCCATGCTGACCGCACCCTCCGGAAGCAGGGAGCGGGCGTTACTGAAGGCGCGGCTGGCGCTTTCCTTGCGGATGCCGCTGAAGGCGTCCGACGACAGTGGGCCGGCGAGGGCCTGCTCGGTGGTGTTACCCAACCGCTCCATCAGTGCCCGAGGGGACTCCGGGAAGGCGTGCAGGAGTTCCACCCGGGCGTTGATCTTGCGCGCGAGCGAATCGGCGTACCGCGCCGCCGCTGCGGCGTGCTTCGAGCCGTCCACGGGGACAAGGATGGTTCTGATTGTGCTGGCCATTGCCGTCTCCTCCTTGCGGGTTTGCTTTCTCAGTATGTCGCGACGCTCAGCCTGGTGGGTTGATGCAGGTTAAGAAAAGCGTAGCGGATGCGGGGATATGCCACTCGTCGGCTGATGAGAGCACTTCGTCGTTCCGAGGGTAGGCCATGGA
>SKYZ01000308.1 GCA_007127625.1 Aquisalimonas sp.
TGATGCCGGCCAGCTGTTCCGCCGTATACGTCCCAATATCTCCGTGATGGTCGGTGGTGCGCTCCAGCAGAGCGTCGTGCAGGACCATGGGCACGCCGTCACTGCTGAACTGGACGTCCAGTTCCACCGCGTCGGCACCGGCCTGCTCTGCGGCCAGCAGGGCCGTCAACGTGTTTTCGGGGTAGTGCCGCGCGACGCCGCGGTGGGCGATGATGCGGGCTTGCTTTGACATCGGACCCCCTTCGCAGTGTTGCCTTCAGGCTAGCGCGCGCCGGGGCAGTTGCCAAACGCCGCCGTAACGCGCCCGGTCACCGTAGGGTGCATCTTGATGCACCGTGCAGATCATGCCAGCCAGGGTGACTGGATCCGAGGCCATCATGGTGCATCAAGATGCACCCTACGGGCGGGGCATGTGCTTGACCGCGTGGCGCAGGGACCGGATGTCGTTGCTCTCGGCGGAAGTGAGGCCGTAGCGCAGCGCCTGGTAGCGCGCTGCGATGGCCTGGATCGTGTCGGCATGCTCGGGCCACTGCGCTGCTGCACGGCGCGCGTAATCCCGCGGGCCTTCGTCCGGGCGGCGGGGAAGTCCCGCCCGCGCAAGGCGCTCGCAGAAGCGCTGCCATTCCCGGGCAACGGGATCCGGGGCGGGGTCACGGTTGCGCAGGAGCAGGACGGCCGTCACAAGCCCCAGGCTCAGGGCCATGGCGCCGAGCAGGGCCAGCGCCATGCGTTGCCAGGAATCCAGCTTCAGCCGTTCCATGAGTTCCTGCTGCAGGTTCGGGCCGTAGGCCAGTACCCAGCGGTTCCAGTACGCGTTCACCGCGTCCCAGCGCAGGGCGAGATTCTGCACAATGCCGTCCGCGTCGAAGGCACCGCTGGGAACCGGGTCGGTGTCGGGAACCGCGCCTGCAAGCCCGCGTTCCACCCGTTCCGGCGCCACATAGCCGGTGGGATCGACGCTGCGCCAACCTTCGCCCTCGAGCCAGACTTCCACCCAGGCGTGAGCGTCGGACTGGCGCACGATCATGTAATCGCCTGCCGGGTTCATCCGTCCGCCAAGATAGCCGGTGACGACCCGGGCGGGAATGTCCGCGGCCCGCATGAGGACGGTGAACGCCGCCGCGTAGTGTTCGCAGAAGCCAGCGCGGGTCTCGAAGAGGAATTCGTCGATGCTGTCTTCATCCAGTCGTGGCGGTTGCAGGGTGTAGCTGAAAGGCTCGCGTCGGAAGTGCCCGAGACCGTGTTCCACCAGTTCTGTGTCGTCGGCAGTGTCTGCACGCCACTCCCGGGCCAGGTCGCGCGCCTGCGGGTGCGTGTCATCCGGCAGATGGGTGTAATGCCGGCGGGCTTCGTCGCCGAGCGTCGTCCCCAGGCGGTACTGCAGGCTGGAGCGCGCGGCGTAGCGCACGCGCTCGCGCAGCGGATCGTCCTGCCTCAGCTGATGTGCGGCATCGAAGGACGCCTCCCGGTCGACACCGGTGGCAAGGTCCAGCGCCAGCAGCCAGCGTTCGTCGTGGGGCTCCAGGGTGACGGTGTAGCGCAATGGCTCGCCCACGGGCTGTACGTCCGGCGGTTCACGGTTCACGTCCTCGTCCGCCTGGCGCCAGGTGTTACCGTCGTAGCTGGAGAACACCGGCCCGCGCCAGTAGCGTTGCGGATAGACTGGGGGGCCGTTCTCGAATTCCGCGCGAAAGGCGACTTCGTCCGACTGGCTGAGTTCGCTGATGGAGCCGGGAGACATTTCGTCGCTCAACCCCGTTGTCGCACCGCCGGCGTCATCCGGCATGCTCCAGAGGGGGCCGGGTACGCGGGGGAAGAGCAGGAACAGGATCACCATGATCGGCAGTGCCTGGGCCAGCATGGTGGCCGCCAGCCGGACGTGAGTCAGCGGTTTGCCGCGGTGTGTCGGCTGCTGGGTGGTGATCAGGAGCGTGGTCAGACCACAGACTGCCACCAGCATGTAGCCGGCGGTGAACAGGCTCTGATCGTAGAGAAAGTGTGTGACCAGCAGGAAGTAGCCCAGCAGCAGGGTCACCATGACGTCCCGCCGCGACCGCAGTTCCAGCACCTTGAAACCGGCCATCAGGCACAGCATGGCAACGCCGGCATCCAGGCCGAAGATGGTCCCGTAGCTCAGGTAGATCCCGGTGGTGGCGGCCGCCACGGCGAGGACGCGCACGGTGCGGCCCGGCAGCCGTTCGCCGCGATAGGCGAGCATAATGCGCAGCACCCCGCATGCAACAACTGCCGCACTCAGCCACAGCGGAAGCTGCAGCGTGTGCGGGGCGATCACGAAGGCCATGACCGCCAGCAGCCAGGCCAGGCTGTCCGGCGGGATGCGTTCTTCGGGGGGGATGCCGCCGGTGCTCATACGGGAAACCTCGCCAGCGCATCCAGGCACCGGTCCGCGTGTCCCGGCCCCGATGCCGGTGGAATGGACTGGTCGGGCAGGGCGAGGCCGTACGGCCGCCCCTCCGCTTCGGCATCGAGAATCCATCGGCAGAGCCGTGACAGCCGGGCTTCCCGCGGCAGGTGCCGTGTGGCCTCGTAGTCAAGCCACACCCGCCCCGGGCCCTCGCCGGTGAACTGCTTGGTCTGGAGTTCCTGCTCCTGGGCCAGGGTGCGCCAGGCGATGCGCTTCAGGGAGTCCGCCGGCTGATAAGTGCGCAGGCCGGAGAAGTCGTCGTCCCCCTGGCGTGGGGAACCGCCCCGGCCTGGTTCTTGTTCGCTGACGGGGTCGGGCACGTGACCTGTCTCCGGTGCCGGACGAATCAGGCACTCCACGTCCAGGGCAACCCGGGCCCAGGCGCGGAACAGGTTGCCCGGGAAGTGGGTTTCCACCTCCACCACGGGGAGCTTCATGGGGCCGCGCCGGGAGGTGCCGACCACCAGATGGGCCTCGCATTCACTGCTGGCGGGAACGTCGGTGGCGGTGGTCGGGTTGTCTCCGGCGGTCAGGGTCAAGGCATGGCGGCGGCGCGGCGCCGGGTTGCCCAGGCGCAAGGGAAAGTGTGCGTCGGCGCCGGCGAAGACCGGGGCGGGGCGGCCGGCGGTGATATGCAGTCCGAGAAGGTTGCGGAAAGCGTGCACCATGGCGACCAGGCCGAATCCGACCAGCAGAAAGCACAGCAGGAATGCCATGTTGTTGCTGTAGTTCACCGCGCCGATCCAGATGGCCACCACCATCGCGGCGAAGAGCAGGCCACCCCGGGTGGGCAGGATGAAGATCTGTCGGTAGCCCAGCCGCACGTTACGGCCGCTGCGGGCCCGGCGATCCATCCAGCGGCGGATCATGCGACCAGTGCGTGGTGCGAGGACGATCACGGAATCGGGATGTTTGCCAGAAGTGCCTCGGTGCCCGTTCCGGGGCTGTTGTGTTCACGGCCTTGCAGCCGATGCCCGGCCACCGCAGGGAACACTGCCTGGACGTCTTCGGGCAGAACGGCGTCACGGCCTTCCAGCAGGGCCCAGGCGCGGGCAGCGCGTAGCAGGGCCTGGCCCGCGCGCGGCGACAAGCCGTGGCGGAGATCGGCGTCGTTGCGGGTGTGACTGAGGATAGCCTGCACGTATGCCACCAGGGCGTCGGCAACGTGGACGGCTTCCGCGCGGCGCTGGAGTGCCTGCAGTTCATCCTGAGTTACTGCCGGCCGCAGGTCGCGGATCATCAGGCGCCGATCGCGGCCGGCCAGCAGTTCTCGCTCGGCGTCCCTGCCCGGATAGCCCAGGTGAATGCGCATGAGGAAGCGATCCAGCTGCGATTCGGGCAGGGGAAAGGTGCCGAGCTGGGTGTCCGGGTTCTGGGTCGCGATGACGAAGAACGGCTCCGGCAGTTGACGGGTCGACCCTTCGACGGTCACCTGCCGTTCTTCCATGGCTTCGAGCAGCGCGCTCTGGGTCTTCGGCGTGGCTCGATTGACCTCGTCGGCCAGCGCCAGCTGGGTGAAAATCGGGCCGGGATGAAAGCTGAAGCCGCCACTGTTGCGGTCGTAGATGCTCGCGCCCACGACGTCGGCGGGCAGCATGTCGCTGGTGAACTGGATGCGCCGGAACTCCAGACCGAACAGCCGCGCCAGGACCAGGGCGAGAGTGGTCTTGCCGACGCCAGGGAGATCCTCGATGAGCAGGTGTCCCCGGGCGAGGAGGCACGCGACCGCCAGGCGGATGGGGCGGGACTTGCCGAGAATCACCCCTTCGGCTGCCGCGACAATGCGGTCCGTGGTGGCTGTGTCATTGCCGCGCAGGCGTGCATGAAGCGCCATGTTGTCTCCGTCAGCCGTCGATCAGTCGCGCGAGATGTTCGCGCACCGTGTCCATGTTGAAGGGCTTGTCGCACAGGGCGGAGACACCGGCCTTGCGGACGTTGGCGAGGCGTGCGGCGTCCTGCTCGCAGGTCACCATCAGGATCGGCACGTTGGCATGGGTGCCGCCCTGGCGGATATGCTCCACCAGTGCCCGCCCGTCCATCTCCGGCATATTGTAGTCGGTGACGATCAGGTCGAAATTCCGGTCACCAAGCTGTGCCACTGCCTCGGTTCCGGTTGCGGCTTCCGTGATGGACTCCAGGCCCATCTGCGCAAACGTGGTGCGCAGGAAACGGCGGGACAGAGGGCTGTCATCGACGATCAGCACCTCCAGTTCCTCGACGTCGCTGAAGTTCAGTTCCAGCGGCCGTGGCTCCACCAGGCCCACGGTGTTCTCGAGAGCGGTGCGCAGGGCGTCCACGTGGAACGGCTTTGGCAGGATCGCCATGACGCCGGCCTGTCGCACCGGCTCCAGGTTGTGCGGGTGCTGTTCGCTGGAGACCAGCATGAACGCGATATCGGCCAGGCTTTCCGTTTTGCGCATCCGGGTGACCAGCTCCGAGCCCGTCATGTCGTCGAAGTACATGGCGCTGGCCACCAGGTCCGGCGGGTGGCGCTCCATGTGAGTGAGTGCCTCCTCGCCGGTGGCGACGCCGTCTACCTTGTCGATCCCCATCGCCTCGAGATGATTGAGGATGATGCGCCGCTGGGCTGCGGAAGGTTCCACCAGCAGGATTGTCAGGTCTTCGATACTGATGCCCTGGTCCAACGTCTTCTTTCCCGTGGCTACTCGAACGCTAGTGTCCCGTCGGGACCCTAGCACTGTAACCGATGGCGGGAGCCCGTAATGAGAACGGGTTGGCGTCTCTCCGGGCTTTTGTGGATTACGCTGTCAGCCAGTATGATCACCGAAACTTGTCAGCCGGGCAGGGATGGGCCGGAAAACAGCGTGTGAATCAGGATCGAGGCCTGATGAGACAGAAGTTTACGGTCACCATTACCGATTTTCGTGGCTCGCGGCAGTATTCGCTCCACCAGCTCGTGCGCACGTTTGCCTTGGTTTTCGCGCTGGGGCTGGTGATCGTGCTGGGCGTCGGTTCCTCGCTCATCGTGTGGCTCCACCAGGAGGTGAGCGCACTGGAAGAGCGACGGGATACCGCCATGCAGGAATATGCCCGGCTCCAGGAAGTCAACGGAGCGCTGATCGAGACGGTGGAACAGAAGAACGATCAGCTCGATTACGTCACCACTGAACTTGGCGAGATCGAGAGCCTGATTGGCCTTCAGCCGGGTGGTGACAAAGCCATTGCCGCCCGCCTGGACACGGCCAGCCACACCGCGCTGGAACGGACCACCTTCCTTCAGAACGTGCCCAGTGGCTACCCCATGCGCGATCGCGGAGTCACCAGCGATTACGGTTGGCGCACGCACCCGGTACACGGGGAACGCCGCTTTCACCCCGGCATTGATCTCCGTGCCCCGGTGGGCACGCCGGTGATTTCCACCGCCGATGGAGTCATTGAATATGCGGGCTACCATGGCGACAGCGGGTACGGAAACCTGGTTATCGTCAATCACAACTTCGGCTTCCGCACCTACTATGCACATCTGGATGACTTCGAGGTTGAGCCCGGAGATTTCGTGCGCAAAGGGGAAGTGATCGCCACCAGCGGTGACAGCGGCGTGACCGATGGCCCTCATCTGCACTACGAGATCTGGCATATCCAGCGCCGGCTTGACCCCACCGCGTTCCTGGACTGGAGCCTCAGCGAGTACGAGAGCATTTTCGAAGAGAAGGGCCGGGTGAAGTGGGACGAACTGCTCAACGCCGTTCGCATGCGGCTCAATGCGCCGGTGCACCGATTGACCATGCGTGACAGCCAGATCCGTAACACCGCAGACGCCGCGGACTGAATGTCAGCTCCGGTTTGACCCGGTGTCGATCGGGCCGCCCTCGAGCCACTCCAGCAATCCTTGCCACGATTTCAGTTCCCGCTCCACGGCGCGGCTGTGGCTGCGCAGTTCCCGGATGCCAATCCCCTGTTCCGCAGCA
>SKYZ01000131.1 GCA_007127625.1 Aquisalimonas sp.
ATGGTTTCGGGTTCGGCGAGGCGCACATAGCGCACGGGCGCACTGGCTTCCTGGAGGAGTTCCTCGGCGATGTCATTGCGGACCACGCCGATCTCCATGCCCGCCAGGTCGCCCACGTCGCCGAAGTCGTGGTCGGCCTGGTCGGCGGGGCCGATGACGGCATTACGGGCTTGGACATAGGGGCCGATGAAGCTGAACTGATCCCGCCGCGAGTCGGTGATGGTGGTCGCACCGAGGCAGGCCGTCGAGTCTTCCTGGGCGACGCGGTACCCGCGAGCCCAGGGTACGACGCGGATGTCGTTGACGTTGATGTCTGCATCCAGCCGGTCCCAGAGTGCGCCGAGGACATCGATGGTGATCCCCGACGGCGTCCCGTCGTCCTCCGTGAAGTTGTAGGGCGCGTACTCCTCGGTCAGCCACAGGATATCTTCCGGTGCGGTGGCATCGCTCTGCGCCACGGACCAGGAGGCTGCCCACAGCAGGGCGCCAGCCAACGCCCGCGCCGCTCCGCGGCGCACTCTCGTTGTTGCTGTGACCATGATGCATCTCCTTCCCGGACCGGCTCTCAGCCCTGCTTGAGTACCACCAGTGTCAAGTCATCGTACAACGTCTGGGTGTCGATGTGGCCGCGGACGTCGTCCACCACCGCTTGCTTGATGGCGTCCGCCGAGCCGCGGCGATGGGTGTGGATGCAGTCCATCAGCCGCGCCTCACCGTAAAGCCGGTGCCGTGGGTCCGCCGCCTCGGTGATGCCGTCGGTGTAGAGGACCACCACGTCTTCTGCCTGCAGCGTGAGCTCTGTCTCCGCCATGAATTCGGCCACGTCTTCCACCAGCCCAATGGGGAAACCGAGCGCGTCGGTGTCGATGCGCTCCATCCCGCCGTCGGCGCGCACCACGATCACCGATTCGTGCTGACCGGTAATGCGCAGATGGCCGCGGGCGTCGCTTTCGCCGGCGTCGCGGATCGGCCGATAGTCGGCCAGTGCCAGGGTCAGGTTCTTGCCGGAGCCCATGCGTTCGACGTTGTTGTAGATGGTTGCGTTGAGCACGGTCATGACCCGCGTCATGTCCTGCTCGCCGTGAGCCACCAGGGTACGCACGGCGCTCTGGATCATGAGCATGACCACGCCACTCTCGAGTCCGTGTCCGGTGACGTCGCCGATGGCGATACGCACGCCATCGGCATGGCGCAGTATGTCGTAGTAGTCGCCGCCGACCTCGTCCGCCGGTTCCATGAAGGCGGCGATCTGCAGGCCCTGAATGGCGGCGAGCTCGTCGTTGGAGGGTAGCACGATGTGCTGAATGCGTCGGGAGACGTCCAGTTCCGCGCCCATGCGCGCATTCTCGTGCTGTACCTGGTCGCGTTGCTCCAGAACGCGCTGGAAGGCCCCCATGAGCCCCTGTAGGCGGTGCGTGACCTGCCCGAGTTCATCGTTGTCGTGGAGCCGCAGGCGTGGGGCCTGCCATTGCCCGGGATTGGCAGGATCGATGCGCCCGATGGCGCCATGCAGCCTCAACAGCGGCCGGGTGATCATGAAATAGAAGATGATCACCACCAGCACCGCGATGCCAAGCGCCCGGGCGAGGCCTACCAGCACCACCACAATGCCGCGATCGAGGAAGCCGGCGGCGATCTCGGTTTCATCCAGTTGCACGGTGAGTTCGCCCACCTGCTGATCGCGCTCCGGAATCACCCCGGCGCGAACCAGGTCAATCCGGTAGTCGGTGATATCGCTGAACAGATAGCGCACCAGCGGTCCGGGTTCCGGCGCCTGCGCGCGTTCACGCTCGGCAATGGTGGTGCCGAAATTGTCCCGCAGGGTGATGACGTGGAAGCGCCGGTCGGCGAACAGGCCGTCGGCCACCTCGGCGCCGAGGGTTTCGTTGAGCTGATAAGCAGCTGTGGTCGCAGGGCCGCGGACCAGTTCCAATGTGCTGCGCGTCTGTTCAGGAACCTGCTGACGAATCGAGCGCCATTCCGTTGCCAGTTCGATCAACCCGCCGAGTAGCCCGAACAGGAGCACCACAACCACGGTTACCGCCGCCTGGCGGAAGGTCAGGCTGCCGATGCGAGCGGACGCGGTGCTCACGGTCGCTGGCCTCTATTCAAAATGCAGCTCCAGGGAGGGCATGAGCCGTTTGAGGTTGTTCAGGGATTTCCCCTGCCAGGGCACGGCGCTGGAGCCACGGATGACCAGATGGCAGCCGTCATGATCCCGGGCCCTGATGACGAACTTGGACAGGGCAGCAATTCCGGAGCTATTGAGGAATTCCAGTTCGCGCAGATCCAGCGTCAGGGTGCGGCACTGCTGCATGGCCTGAATCAGCAGATCCATCAGCGGCGCATACTCGGAAAGCCCCCCCAGGCGAAGTGTGCCGCTGATGGCGACGCATTCATCGCTGTCATGGAATTCCACGGAGTAGCCTTCTCCGGACAACGTACTCATCAACAGATGCTCCGTCAGATCTGAATGGTGACCTGGGTGGTTACACGGCAACCACCGCTGGGGAGGGTTTCGAAGCGCCAGGCCAGTTCCGCGCCGTAGTCGTTGATCATGGTCAGGTAGCCGAGCCCGGACGTGTTCCCGCTGGTGGCGCTGTTCTCCAGGGTCTCCATGTAGAGGGTATCCGGATCGGATTCCCTCACGTGTTCGATGAAGGCCTGGAATCGCTCCGCCGTGGCGTTGTCGGTCCCGTTGGTCTCCCGCAGGGTGATGCGCTCTTTCTCGAGATTCAGGTGCAGGGTAATGGGTTCCGGCAGGGAGTGATCGTGGAACTTCATGGCGTTTTCCAGCAGTTCGTTGGCGATGAATGCCACCGCGCCCTGGATTTCTGCACGCCGGTTCCGTGTTGCCGGATCGTTCTCGTCGAGGGGGAAGAACGTGGTGACGTAGTCGCCGAGGAAGTCCGCGGACAGGCCATTGTTGCGCCAGCGCTGCTGCAACGGCACGGAACTCGGCCAGAAGGCCAGATTCAGCGACTCGGTGTCCTTGTCATGCCGCAGCTCACGGATGTCCCCGTACTCTTGCATAGTCCCCCCGCGCGGGATGAGCGTTTCGGAGCCGAACAGCGGCCGAGATTCAGCCGTCGTGTACGACTCGATTACGCCCTTGTTGTTTGGCCAGGTAGAGGCGTCGATCGGCCTCGGCGAACAGCAGGCTTTCGTTGTCGTGATCCGGAACCAGTGCCGCAATCCCCACGCTGAGGGTCACGACGCCGTACGGGGAATCCTCGTGCGCCAGGCCGAAGCGTTGTACGGTCTTCTGGATGGACTGACCCACAAGTGTCGCGCCGTCCGTGCCGGTGGCCGGGAGCAGCACGACGAATTCCTCACCGCCGTAGCGGGCAGCCAGGTCGGAGTCACGGCTGGCATGCTGCTGGAGAACCTGTGCCACCCGCTTGAGGCAGCCGTCGCCGGCCTGATGCCCGTAGTGGTCATTGTAGAACTTGAAGTAGTCAATATCGCACACCAGCATCGCCAGTGGCTCGCTGTGGCGTCGGGCCCGTGCCCATTCGCGCGCCAGCGTCTCGTCCAGCATGCGCCGATTGGCGAGATCCGTGAGGGCGTCGGTACGCGCCGTTACGGCCGATTCCTCGTAGCGGCTGAGCCAATGGTCCTCCACGGTATCTGAATGCTCGGTGATGGTCTTCACCAGCAGTTCCAGATCCTGACTCTTGCGCGAGATGGCCTCCACCAGTTCGCGCAGCTTCTTCTCGGTGGAACGCCGCTCCCGCAGTTCAGTCTGCAGTTGCCGATTGGCCAGACCCAACTGCTCCTCGATGGCGTCGCCGTGCTCGATGGCCGTGGACAGGGCGATCTCCAGGTCGTCCCGTTCCTGGCGCAACTCCGCGACGGTTCGCCGGAGTTCGTCCGAGGACACGTCACCATCGCCTTGGTGCAAGTGGGTATGCCTCATGGTCGGGTGCCTTCCGTGTGTGACCGGCAGGCGCATCCGGGCGCCGAACGATGCCGCCGGCCGGGCATCGGCCTTGCCTGGCTGCGTACATGCAAACCTCGTATGGCGCCAAGCTACCGGAACCTGGTGCCGCTGACAACGATCGATCATGCAGCATCGCGCAAACGCTCCCTTCGTCTGGTAACATCGGCTGTTACCTGCGCGTATGCCTCAATCCGCACGAAACGAGGACGCCATGAACATCATCTTCGTGTCCATCCCCATCAGTCTTCTGCTCCTGGGAATCGGTGTTGCCGTTTTCTTCTGGGCCGTGCGCAGCGGTCAGTTCGACGATCTCGACACGCCGGCCTATTCCATCCTGATGGACGACGAGGACAAACCCCGCAAGAGCCGTGATCAGTCACCCGAGGCGCCCGAACAGCAAACCGAGCGTGACGGCGAAAGCTGACGCCGGCTATCGCTATCGGGTCGTGCTCCATCGATCTCCCTGGCGGCGGTCCCTGTGCTGGCTGCTTGCTTGATCCCGGTCAATACCAGCTCCCGCATGCGCTGCGACACTGCAGAATCAGGCGGTATCGGTAGGGGAGGAGCAGTGATGAATCAGGATCTGATGGATCGCAAGCGCGAACTGGAGCAGCGCCGGGACGAACTGTCCTCGCGGCTGCAACGGATCAGAATGGACTACGGCCGGGGGCTGGAGCGTGATCTGGAGGAGCAGGCCCTGCAACTCGAGAATGCAGAGGTGCTGCACGAGATTTCGAGGGTCACCGCCGAGGAGCTGGCGACCATCGAGGGGGCAATCCGGCGGATCGAAGAGGCGATGGGCCGACAGAAGTCGGCCGCCAAATCATGAGGCTGTTATAACTCAGGCCGTGCGCGCGAGGAGTCAGTCGCGTCGCGGCCGCGTTCACCGGAAGCAAGCCCGGCGGATTCCTCCACCTCGTCCGGAGAGAGCTGATCAGCATCACCCCAGGGCGGGGGGCCGTGCGGGCGCCATTCCATCACCTGTTCGTTGCTCAGGCCGGGTCCGCCGAAGGCGATCGCACCTGAGCTGATCTCGGGGATTTTCGGGGGGTGCGTCACCAGCAACAGTGCGGTGGCCATGCCAAGCAGCACGAGGCCGAATCGCGGATCTGTACCAGCGCTTGCATTCGCGTACACGGTGCAACCTCTCCCGTTGACTTCAGATTTCATCATACACCTGTGGTGCTTCCTTCGTGTACCCCCGTATGGGGTTCCGGTTCATTGGCACATGCTGGTCCGATATAGGGGCTGATCGGGCACAGGCCATGAACGCATGCGAATGCCGGTTGACCGCCGCCGGGGTGAAGCTGGTCCGCCCGCTCACCGGTTTCAGCGTCGAGGAGCAATATATCGGCAGCGTGTTCGGCGCCAACGAGAAACTGGCGCTCCAGGATGCGGCCACGTACGTTGCAGTGATGATGGGGGAAGCCCTCACCGCTCAGCGAATTCCGGATCTCCGTGTGCGCGCGGCCCTCATGGATGCGGACTACATTTCCTGTGTGCTCATGGGGGAGTCGGCCGATCACGGTTGACCTGGGTCAACCTCCGGATCCCGTTCTCATGTCACCTTTCGGGTAGTGCTCAAGACGGGAGAGTCGCGATGCCGGACTCGCCGGCGTATCCGGTTTCCCTCGCGGAAATCGTGGGTTTCCTCCGGGAACCGGCGCATTACCCGCAGCGGACGACAAACGTCACCGTTGTGGAAACCCACTTCTCGTATGTTTTCCTCACCGACCATCACGCCTACAAGTTGAAGAAGCCGCAGCGGTTTCGATTCGTTGATTTTTCCTCTACCGCGGCGCGTCGTGCCAATTGTATGGAGGAGGTGCAACTCAACCGTCGCCTGGCGCCGAATGTCTACCTGGGAGTCATCGCCCTTGCTCGCGGCGGAGATGGCGCGCTGTCGCTGGATGGCCCTGGCGAGCCAGTGGATTACCTGGTGCACATGCGCCGGCTTGATGACGCGTTGAACCTCGAACGGCAGCTACTGTACGGCAGGCCGGAGCCACTGGAACTGGATCGCGCAGCGGCGATGCTGACGTCGTTCTACGCAGAGAATGCTCCCACGGGCTTGGTGGAACCGGCGGTCCGACGGTCCACGTATCAGGAGCAGGCCTCGGAACTGGGGCGGTTGCTCGGCGACCGGCGCAGTGAAAGCCTGTGTGACGCTCTGCTTGCGTGGCAGGACGACAATCACCAGGCGCTCGCGACCCGGGCCGTTCGCGAGGTCCATGGGGACCTGCGACCGGAGCACATCTATCTGGGCCCGAATCCATGCATGATCGACCGCTTGGAGTTCGAGCCTGCACTGCGGCAGTTGGACCCCCTGGAAGAGCTGGCCT
The DNA here is from genome assembly GCA_007127625.1 of Aquisalimonas sp. Taxonomy (GTDB): domain Bacteria; phylum Pseudomonadota; class Gammaproteobacteria; order Nitrococcales; family Aquisalimonadaceae; genus Aquisalimonas. The sequence continues at coordinate 6,286 of SKYZ01000131.1, forward strand.
TTCTCACGCTCGAATGCGATCGGCTCGGTCAGCGCCGGGCGGGGGA
>SKYZ01000201.1 GCA_007127625.1 Aquisalimonas sp.
CACGCATCTGCAGGAACCAGTTGCCGGCCGCACCGCCGCTGACCACCTGGATGACCTTGTCCATGTCCAGGCCGGAGGCCTGGCCGAAGGCCAGGGCCTCAGTGACGGCCTGGTTGATGCCTGCGGCCATGATCTGGTTCACCGCCTTGGTGGCCTGGCCGGAGCCGATCTCGCCCATGTGCGTGGCACTCTTGCCCATGGCGTCGAAGGCGGGCTGCAGGCGGCTGAATACGTCCGGATCGCCGCCCACCATGAACACCAGCTGACCATTCTGGGCGCCTTCCTTGCCGCCGGAGACGGGGGCATCCAGGAACTCGACGCCGGAGGTGGCGAGCTTCGCGGCGGCCTGTTTGGCCGTGTCCACGGCGATGGTGGAGGTGTCCACGACGGTCTTGCCCGACGCCAGCCCCGGGGCCATGGCGTCCATGACCGCGAGAACGTCCTCGTCGCGGGAGACGCAGGTAATGACCACGTCGCACGCCTCGGCCAGGGCGGCCGGGCTGTCGGTGGCCTGGACCTCCAGTTCCCGGGCGATCTCCTGCGCCCGCTCGGGGGTGCGATTCCACACCGCGGCGAGCAATCCCGCCTTGTGCAGGTTTCTGGCCATGCCGGAACCCATGGCTCCCATTCCGATGACGCCTGCTTTCATGGTGTGTGCTCCTCTCTCTGATTAGTCCTCAAGATAGGTATAGCCGCCCAGCCCCGCCTCCAGGAGCTGCAGGCACGCCCTGCGCTGTTCGGCGTCCAGGCCGGCGGCCGCGACCTTGTCCTGGTACGCCTGCATCAGGCTCTCCCGGCGGAAGTGGACGTAGCGCAGCACGTCTTCCACCGTGTCCCCGGGCACCGCGTCGCTGAGCCGGAAGCCGTCGCCGTCCTGGTGGACGTTGATGGCCGCGGTATCGCCGAACAGGTTGTGCATGTCCCCCAGGATCTCCTGGTACGCCCCCACCAGGAAAATGCCCAGCCGATACGGCTCCCCGGGCCGGTACGGCGGCAGGGGCAGGGTGCTCTCCACACCCTCGCCATCCACGTAGTACTGCACGCTGCCGTCGGAGTCGCAGGTGAGGTCCTGCAGCACGGCGCGGGCGGTGGGTCGCTGCTCCAGGCCCTGCAGGGGCAGGACCGGAAACACCTGGTCGATGGCCCAGACGTCGGGCATGGACTGGAAAATGGAGAGATTGCAGAAGAGCTTGTCCGCCAGCTTCTCGTTGAGGTCGTCCAGCACCTCGCGATGGTTGCGCGCCGCCGGGTTGAGCTCATCGCGCACCTGATGGCAGATGGCGGTGTAGTACTCCTCCGCCCGCGCCCGCTGACGCAGACCCAGAACGCCGTGGGTGTACATGGCCTGGGCCTCCTGCAGGCCGTTGACGGCGTCGTGGTAGCGCTCGATGGGCGAGCGGGAGACCTCGCTCAGGGTCTGCCAGAGATCGTGCAGGATCTGGGGGTCGTCCGCCAGGGGCGGGGCGGGCTGGTCGCTAGCACCGTTGTCGTGGTCGATGACGTTGGTCAGCAGCACGGCGTGGTGGGCGGTGAGCGCGCGCCCGGATTCGGAGATGATATCGGGATGGGGCAGGTCACGCTCGGCGCAGATCTCGGTGAGCGCGTGGACCACGTTGCCCGCGTACTCGCCGAGGCTGTAGTTCATGGAGCAGAAGTTGCGCGAGCGGGTGCCCTCGTAGTCCACCCCCAGGCCCCCGCCCACGTCCATGGTGGTCACCGGAATGCCCATGGCGCGCAGTTCTGCGTAGTAGCGCGCCGCCTCGCGCATGCCGCGGCGGATGTCGCGCACGTTGGGGATCTGGGAACCCAGGTGGAAGTGCAGCAGCCCCAGGCTGTCGCCCATCCCTTCGGCCTGCAGCCGCTCCACCACCGCCAGCGCCTGGGAGGCACTCAGGCCGAACTTGGACTTCTCGCCACCGGTGTTCTGCCACTTGCCGGCACCGATGGACGCCAGACGCACGCGCATGCCCAGACGCGGCGCGAGGCCCAGCCGGCGGGATTCACTCACTACCAGATCCACCTCGCTGCGCTTTTCCATGACGATGCGCACGTCCAGGCCGAGCTGCTGGCCGAGCAGGGCCAGGCGCACGTATTCCCGGTCCTTGTAACCGTTGCAGATGATGGTGCCACCCGGGGGTGCCAGGGCTAGCACGGCCATGAGTTCCGGCTTGCTGCCGGCCTCCAGGCCGACGCGCTCGCCGCCATGGTGCAGGATCTCCTCCACCACACGGCGCTGCTGATTCACCTTGATGGGATAAACGGCGGTATAACGGCCGCGGTACTCCTCGGCGGCCATGGCAGCCTGGAAGGCACCGCAGAGGCGGTCCACCCGGTCGTGGAGAATGTCGATGAAGCGCACCAGCACCGGCAGGGCGACGCCGGCGGCCTGCACGCGGTCGACCAGGCCGGCCAGGTCGATGCCCGGCCCATCGGTGGTACCGCGGGGATGGACCACGACGCGGCCGGCGTCGTCGATATCGAAATAGCCGCTGCCCCAGTGCGCGGTGTTATAGAGATTGCGCGCCTGCTGGACGGTCCAGTCGCTCATGCGGTGCGGTACCCTGATGCGGTTGCGGAATGGCCTTTTCCCCGCAGGCGGCTGCACCCGGCCACCGCCTGCGGGGACGCATCAGGGTACTAACCTTTCCTCGCCGAAACCATCACGTCCGGAAACGCCCTGCCATTTCACGCAGCTCACCCGCCAGGCGTGCCAGCTCCTCGTTGGCCGCCACCACCTGGCTGTTGGACTCGGCGGTCTCACGGGCGATATCGCTGAGCCGGGTGATGCTCTCGTTAATGGTGTCCGCGGTGGCGCTCTGCTCCTCGGCCGCACTGGCGATCTGGGTATTCATGTCCGAGATCTCGCTGACCGTGGTGCTGAGGGTTTCCAGCGCCGCACCGGCCTCGCCGGCCTGGGTGACGCTATGCTCGGCCTGCTGGCGGCTCTCCTGCATCACCTGCACGCCCTCGTCGGCACCTCCCTGCAACTTCTCGATCATCTCCTCGATCTCGCGGGCAGAGGACTGCACGCGACTGGCCAGGGTCCGCACCTCGTCCGCCACCACGGCAAAGCCGCGACCGTGATCGCCGGCCCGGGCGGCCTCGATGGCCGCGTTCAGGGCCAGCAGGTTGGTCTGCTCGGAAACCTCCTGGATCACCGACAGCACCTTGGTGATGCCGTCGCTCTGACCCTTGAGATCGCCGATCACCTTCACGGCGCGCTCCACCGCCTCGGACAGGCGGTTGATGGAGCCCGTGGTCTCGTCCACCACCGCCTTGCCGTGACTGGCGGCGTCGCGACCGTTGTTGGCCAGCTCCGCGGCGTGCTGGGTGTTGCGCGCCACTTCCTGGACGGTATTGGCCATTTCGTTGACCGCCGCCGCCACCTCCTCGGTCTCGCCCTGCTGGCGGGTTCCGGCGTCGCGACTGGCCTGGCTCAGCTCCTCCAGCCGCGACGACTGCTGCTGCACGCCATCGGCGGTCTCGACGATACTGCGGATCATGCCCTGGAACGTCTCCATCATGGCGTTGAAGGCATCCGCGGTCCGGCCCAGCTCGTCGTCGCGACCGGTGTGGATACGCATACTGAGGTCGCCGGTCTGGCTGGCGGCGCCGCCCATGCTCTCCATCTGCCGACGCATCTGACCCAGGGGCTTGAGCACGCGCTGGATGGTGCGCAGGCCGAACACGGCGAGCAACCCGATCACCGCCAGGGTGACGATGATGATGGTGTTCCTGCCCGCATCCGCGGCGGTCTGGGCGGCCGAGGCCGCCTCCGCCGCCTCCGCGGTGACGTGTTCCTCGAGATCCTGGATAGCGCCGCGCATCTCGGCCGTGGCACTGCGCACGGCAGCCAGGGCTTCGGCCTGCTCACCCTCCAGGGCGAGTTGCTGGTGGCGCAGATCGTAGACGGAGGTGTCGTCGTTCACCATCAGATCACCAAGCTCGGTGACGATGTCGTACAGATGGCCTGCCTGCTCGCGTTGCTGGGAATCGGCCCACTCGGAATCCCGGATCGCGGCCGCCGAACGGGTCGCGAGACCGAGCTGCTGGTCGATCTCGTTGCGCCGCATGCTGTTGAGCATGAAGGGGTCGTTCACCAACCGCAGGTCGCTGGCGAGACCGTTGAGCTCCGCCACCGCAATCCGGATATCGCCGCTCAGGCCCACCACGTCCAGACCACGCTGGATGAGTCCCTCGACCAGCATGGGTGGCAACGCACGGACATCACCGCCGACAGCCTCGAGCTCCTGACGCAGATCCCGCTCCCGGCGCACCTGCCGCAGGGTCGCCTGCCCCGCCATGCGTTCGGCTTCCACCATGACTTCGCGGATGTGCTGGTCCATGGCTTCCACGCGATCCCGGATCCGTCCCAGCAGTTCCAGGTTCTCCCGGCGCGCTTCCTCCAGGCGGGAATCAGCCTCCACCAGGGAACCGTACCCCGCGTCCAGCTGCTCGGCGAGCTGCCGGGCACGGCCATCGCCGTCACCGACCCCGCCGAGATCGCCACGGGCGGACCGATAGGCCTGCTCCAGCTCCTCGACGGAGGTTGCCTCCCCAAGCGCCTCGGCATTCGGCGCGGCGATCAGATCCGCATGGCGTTCGCCGAAGGCACCGAGCACGTTGCCCACCTCGGTGCGGGCCACCTGGTTGGGCATGATCTCGTCGAGAATGTAGTCCTGGGTGGCCACCAGGCGGGCGTTGGACAGCAGTGCCACGGCGGCCAGGACCAGTGCCGCGACAATGGCGGTACCAAACAGACCCAGCAGCATGGCGCGGATACTCATTTGCAGACGCATGGCTTGAGTCCTCAGTAAAGATCGGCCCAGTCGAGCAGAACGTACTCACCGTCGGTCAGGCGTGTTGGCCAGACGGTGTCGCTGGCCTGGTGGTCCCCGGAGCTCAGGGACAGCGTTTCACCCACCCCGATGTCGAACTCGCCCAGGGAGAGCAGACCGTCCACCACGGCCTCGCGGTCCGGGTCCTCACCCGCCTGCCGCAGCCCTTCGACGAAGGTGCGCGCGGCCAGGTAACCCTCCAGGGAGATGAAGTTCGGGGCCAGGTCACTGTCATGGGCCGCCAGGGCGTCGTGGTAATCAGCCACCGCCGGCAGATCCGCATCCAGGGGCGGCACCACCTGGGTGACCACGATGCCTTCGGCCATGTCCGGGTCCAGGGCGTCGCGCAGGGCGTGGCTGCCGACAAAGGACACCGCCAGGAAGACCGTGTCGGGCAGGTCCCAGTAGGCCTCCTCGATGAACTCGGCAATGGGCGCATAGGTGCCCACCATGATCACCGCCCGGGGCTCGGTGGGCGCCTCCAGGATGGTTGCCAGGCCGTGGTGGATGTTGGTGGTGCCACGGGTGTAACGACCGTGGGCCAGACGCTCCCGGTCGGGTACATCGTGTGCCTCCAGCGCCGCCATGGCACCGGAATAGCCCGCGTCACCGAAACCGTCGTTCTGGGTGAAGAAGGCGATCTCCTCGGGCTCGACACCGGCTTCCAGCAGGCCGTCCACAATGGCCGCGGTCTCCTGGTGGTAGGAGGCGCGGAAGTTGATCACGTAGCGGTCCGGCGGATCCTGGCGCAGAACGCCGGCCCCGGTGAAGGCTCCGAACAGCAGGGTCTCTTCCTGGTTGTGAATGGGGATGGTCACGATGGCCGTGGGCGTGCCGACGTTGCCCACGGAGGCCAGGATATCTTCCTCCCGGATCAGCTCCCGCGTCGCCGGAGCGGACTGCACGGGCTCGTACCGATCATCGCGAGTGATCAGACGCAGCTCCTGGCCGTTGATACCGCCGGCTGCATTGATCTCACCAAAGTGCGCCTCGATACCGGCCCGCATGCCCTCGCCAAGATCGGAGGCCGGCCCGGACATGGGCGCGACCATGCCGATGCGCAGCTCGGCCGACGCCAGTGACGGCAACAGGCAGCACACCGCCGCCAGCGCCCCCCAACGGTTTTTGACGATCATCGTTGTCCCCCACCCTCGAAATCATGCTCTTTCCGGCAGTTATCGGCGGCACACCCCGTTTCATTAGCCCGTTGGCGACAATGGACCGGTCAGCCCCCGCCGGGCGGCCTCTCAGGGTGATCGCCAATTGCGGCAAGTGTCAGGGACAGACGGGATGCGAAACCGCCCATCCCGTCACAAGGTGGCAACGTGGCAGGTCTTTGCGCATAATCCCGCCCGATACGCCCGCACCCCACCACAGGGAGCTCCCATGGCACTGGATGGCGAACACTGGTACAGCGAACCCTTCGGCGACGAGGGGGTCGCCTTCTCGCTGGAGATCACCGACAAGCTGCACGAGGAGCAGA
>SKYZ01000227.1 GCA_007127625.1 Aquisalimonas sp.
CTCAGGACGGTCTCGTGAATGAATGTGTAAAGCTTTTGCGAGAACGAGGCCATGAGCCCGGCCAGCAGGCCGATGAACAACGCGGTGGCGAACCACCCGGTCCAGTAGAGGGTACTACCGAGAATCGCCTGTTCGGCGAGATACAGTATCGCCAGGACGCAGAGCATTGCGCCGATAATGAACCCGATGCCGCGTTCGATCAGCGTCGTGGCGACGACGTCATTCGCGCGGATCCCTTCGCGACAGGTACAAACGATGCGGACCGCGTCGGCGCCGACCGTAGACGGCAGAAAGAGCCCCCAGATGTTGGCCGCACAGTAGATCTGGGTGGCGGTATGCAGACTCATGGTCGCCCCGCGGCAGCGCAGCAGGCGCAACCACTTGTACGCCATGATGGTCCGGCCCGCGGTCACGGCGACCAGGGCCAGGATCGCCGCCAGCGGGCTGAGCTGCACCATCACCTGCCAGTGCGCAGCAAGCCCGTCGCCTATCCAGATCAGCACGCCGATGATTGCGACGGCGATGCCCCCACGGATCAGGGATTTCATGGAGTCCGTCTCTCGCCGGGGTTCCTGGGCGCGTCGGTGCTTGCTGTGGGGCTGGTGTCATGGTCCGGGAGATACCCCTTTTCCCGATACCAGGCCACGGTACGTGCCAGGCCTTCGTGCAGCGAGACTTGCGGTTCATACCCGAGCACGTCCCGCGCCTTCCGGATCGAGAAGGCGCGATTGTTCCGGTAGAACCGGAGCCGACGGCGGTGGAGCGGGGGCTCGATGCCGAAAGGAACACAGATTGCCTCGCATACCACCGATGCCAAGTAGAATGGCCAGTACGGCAGTCGTATCCAGGGCAGCGGCAAACTGGCAGCCTTTGCGGCGATGGCGATGTATTCCCGTAACGGGTGATACTCCGGACCGCCGATGATGAAAGCCTGACCATGGATACCCGGTACGGTCAGTGCGCGCAGGAAGCCATCCACCACGTCGTCGATGTACACGGCGTGGAAGTTCTCGCGGCATGCCCCCAGCATGGGGAAGGTGCGCTTCTCCAGCATGCGAAACATCTTGAGCATGCGCAGGTCGCCCGGGCCGTACTGGGAGCATGGCCGCAGGATCACGATTTCCATGTTGGTGCTTTCACCCGCGCGTTCGAAGCAGAGCTGCTCCCCCTGCACCTTGGTCAGCTGATAGAGGTCCCCGGGGTTGTACGGGCTGCTTTCGTCTGCCGGTGTCGATTCCACGTGGCCGTGCACGCCGATGGTCGAGCAGTAGAGAAACCGTTTGACTCCTGCCGCCCGCGCGGCGTCGAGGGTGGTGCGCGTACCCTCCAGATTGGTGGTGTAGTAGCTCGCCGGCGGGCCGGAGGCAGTGCGGAAGTTCGACACCAGGTGGATCACCGCATCGGCATCCTCGACCAGTTCCGCGACGGCGTCAGCATCGTTGATGTCACCGACCAGGATCCGCTGGACACGCCCTCTCAACGGCTCGGCCTGTTCCGCCCTGCGGGCAAGGATGCTGACGCTGTAGCCTGCGGTGAGCAGGGCTTCGGTCAGGTGTTGCCCGAGAAAGCCTGCGCCGCCGGTGATGGCGACCCTGGCACCGGGGCCGATCACGCCTTCCGCCCGAGTTTCCGGCGCATCGTTCATCTGTGGTTCAAGCCTCCCGTGTCCTGCGAATATCGGTGATGCGGTCCCTGATCCAGACCGTCATAGAGAGCGTTGACGGTGGTTCTGAACGCGTTGTAGCTGTGCTCGCGTTCAATAAAGGCCTGTGCGCGTTGCCCCATGGCGAGGGCAGCCTCGCGGTTTTCGAGCAGGTCCCGCCAGGCTTCGGCGAAGGATCCCACTGCGGCCGGGGCCAGCCTGGCGATGTCCTGCGTCACAACCTGGTTGTGAGTGGGCAGGTCGGTGGCGAGCACCGGGACCGCCGAATGCAGGTAGCTGTAGACCTTCATGGGTGTATTGACGCCGCGGATCCGGGGCGACACCAGGACATCTGCCTGGGCCATGAACAGGCCCAGCTGCTCTACGGGTTTCGGCCCCAGAAAATGTACGACCCGGCGGACACCCAGACCCTCCGCCCTTGCGGTGTAGCGGTCCACGTCGCCGGCGGCGCCGCCGATGACCACCAGTGAGGCAGTCCGCACGGTAGACCGCAGACGGGCAAAGCTTTCCAGCAGCAGGTCGATCCCCTGGTAGGGCTCAAGATTGCCGATGTACATGCTCACGCTGCCGGAGATACCCAGTTCCTCTCGCAGTGACGGCCCCTCGCTTACCGGGGGGGCACTGTCCAGCAGGGAGATATCCTTGAGGACCACGACGTTGTTGGTGCGTCGTTTTCGTACCTCTTCCGCCAGGGCCTCGCACACCGGAACCACGGCTGCGGCAGTGCGGATCGGCAGGCTTTCCAGTCCGCGCAGCAGCGGTCGGAACGGGCGTAGCAGGGGGTACTTGTCGACGATCTGGGTGGAAAGGGCGGAGTCCATGTCGTAGATGAACGGCACTTTCGTCAGTGGCTTCAGCAGCATGGCCATGAAGGCGCTTTCCTCCACCGCGTGAATCATGTCGTAGCGGTTCCCGCGCAGGAGGCGGATCATGCCCACGAAGAAGTAGAGATCACAGACGAGCTTCTTCCAGGAGGGCCCCGGCCCGACGTCATGGATGCCCGGCGGCGCCGGAATGCGATGCACGGTCACGCCCGGATGGCTCCGGTGTTCGCCCTCGTGAAAGGTCAGAACATCGACGGTGTCCCGCCGCTCGCACAGCGCGCGCAGCAGCAGGTCCACCGCAATCGGTGTGCCGCGTTCCTGGTAGAACGGATGTGGTGCAGCCAGGAGGATCCTCATGGTTGGGGCTCCGGGACCGGACGCCTCCGCCGCAGCCCGAGCTGGTTGCGGAGAAAGCGTGCATTGCGCTGGAGATGTCCGAAATCCTGCAGGGGTTTTCCCGGGTCACGGAGCGCCTCGACGATGGTGGCGACCGGATCCGAGCGGGGAATCACCGCTTCCACCAGTGCGCCGAAAGAGCCGACACGCTGCTCTTCTCCGGGGAGGTCCAGCGGGTCGCTGCCTCGCAGCACCTTGAGCCCGGCCTGCCGTGCCGTGCGGAACTGGGACGGTTCGGTCCAGCACACCGGCCGTCCGCCGTTGTCCCCCAGCATTAGCCCGCCGTCCGAAGCCTGGGTCCTGATGACCCGATCAACGATGCGTCCCCGGCGCCCCAGCCACTTGCCCACCCCCCAGGCCAGAACCACGAGGACATGCGTCGGCTGTGTGGTGCCGATCACGTCGTGGAGCGGGCGGTCATCGGCATGGGTCTCCTGGGAGTTGAGAAAAAGAACTTCCAGGCGTTCATGGCTGCGGACCTGGCGGCCGGGTACGAGCAGGATCTCCGGCACGCCCTCACGACTCGCGAGCAGCCCGGGGTGCCGGCCAGCCGCCTCGCCAAGTTGCCACTGCCCTTCGGTGACGCTCCGGGGCGCGCCCGCGTCGCCGGGGTGCATACGCGTTCGCAGTTCGTCGAAACGGTCGACGCCATCGGGCTCTGCAAGCATCAGCACCCCCAGGACCCCTCGGTGGTCGGCGTTACCTGCAGCCTGTACCTGACGGGTCACATTGCGCGCCGCTGTGTCCAGGACCCGCCGGATATCGAACGAGGGTTGCAGGTGCACATGACCGTCCACGAATGCTTTCGTCCACGGTTCCCTCACTTCACGACCTCCCCGTGACATTAGCGGACGCTCCAGGACCTGGAGCCATTTGGAGCGAGCGAAAGTCAACCTATACGGAACAGGCTTGGAGGTATGTTCGATAGCGAACAGAACCACAGTCGGGCCGTGGCTAGCCTGAGTCTGGGTCATATGGGGATGCAGACGGGATGAAGAGGAACCCGGCAGCACTTGGCGCCAAGCTGTTCGACGTGGCCGTCGTTGGGGGCGGGATATACGGTGTTTGCGTCGCGCGGGACGCGGCGCTGCGCGGCTTGTCCGTTGCCCTGGTGGAAAGGGGTGACTTCGGGGCCGCAACCTCGTTCAACTCATTGAAGACCATTCACGGCGGGTTCCGTTACCTGCAGAGCGCGGATCTGTGGCGGCTGCGCGAATCGGTGCGTGAGCGTCGTTACTGGCTCTGGGCTGCTCCGCACCTGGTCCGCCCCCTGCGCTTCGTGATCCCCCTGGGCGAGGGCCTGGCCAGGGGTCGTCTGGCCTTCCGTGCGGCGCTGGCGGCGTACCGCTTGCTCAGCCTTGATGGCAACCGGGGGCTCCAACGGGGTCGATCGCTCCCGGCCGGGCAGGTCGTTGGCCGCGATGCCTGCCGCGACGAACTCCCGGGGCTCGGTGATCAGGCAGTGCGTGGTGGTGTCGCCTGGTTCGACGCACAGGTCGTGGATACCGAGCGATTGCTGCTCGAGTGCCTGCAACAGGCCAGCGAAGCAGGTGCCGTTGCGTGCAACCACGTGCGCGCCCTGGGACTGATCGAACACGAGGCGCGTGTGCACGGTGTGCGCTGCGAGGACGTCGTGGACGGCGCCCCACTGGACGTGCGCGCCCGGGTCACTGTTGACGCCACCGGACCGTTTCACCTTGGCGCCGCGGATCCCGGCGAGCACCGGCCCTTGGTCAAGTCCATGAACCTGGTGCTCGCGGGCTCGGAGGCAGAGCACGCTTTCGGTGCCGGGATTCCCGGTAGCCGCCGGATGGTGTTTGTCACACCCTGGCGGGACTGCAGCATCGTGGGCACCTCCCAGGCCCGCTATCGTGGCAACCCCGACGATTGTCGCTTCACTGCCGAGGACGCCGAAGCCCTCATGACCGACCTGCGGGCGGCACTGCCCGGGCTGGATCTCGGTGCTGACCGCGTTCTTTGGCGGCAGGGAGGCCTGCTGCCCGCCGCTGGTGCTGGTCGCGCCCGCGGCGCTGTCCCTGCCGCACGAGGCGAGCTCATCGACCACGCCCGCACCAGTGGGCGTCACGGCCTGGTGGGCGTTGTCGGCGAAAAGTACACCACGGCCCGGTTCCTGGCCGAGCGCGCTGTTGACCTTTGCCTGCGCAAGCTCGGGCAGGGGTCGCGGCCCTGCGTAGCGCTCCGGGTGCAGTTGCCCGGTGCCGGGGCCGCGGTGATCGACGACCGCACCGGCAGCGCGGAGCGCTGGCGCCTGGCGGTGCGGGAGGAGATGGCGGTGACCCTGGACGATCTCGTGTTCCGGCGCAGCGACAGGGCCGTGCGGGGGCGCATGTCCGCGGAGGAACTTGAAGCCGCCGCCGATGTGATGGCGGATGAACTGGGCTGGTCTCCGTCGCGTCGGCTTCAGGAGATCGCGGCGACCCGTCGGTGCGCCGCCGGTCACGGAGGTGTATGGGCGCATGCGGCACGCCGGGAATCGCGCATGGATTCCATCCCCGCTCATGCGAGGAGGGCGGTCTGATGGAACTGTCCGTGATCGTGCCACTGTTCAACGAACAGGACAACATCGCACCGCTTCACCAGGCGATCTGCCAGGCCCTGGACGATCACGGGCTGGCGTTCGAGATCGTCCTGGTCGACGACGGCAGCAGTGATGCAACAGTGGAGCGTGCGACCGCCCTGACCGTCCGCGATCCCCGGGTGCGCCTGGTGCGGCTGCGCCGGAACTACGGGCAGACGCCGGCCATGCGAGCCGGGATGGCAGTGGCCAGGGGCAGGATCTTGGTCACCATGGATGGCGATCTGCAGAACGATCCGCAGGATATACCCGCGCTGATGGCGACCATCGACGAGGGCTATGACCTGGTGGTCGGCTGGCGCCATCGTCGGCAGGACAAGCTGCTCACGCGCAAGGTGCCTTCGGTGATCGCCAACTGGCTCATCGGCCGGGTCACTGGGGTACGCATCCGTGACAACGGCTGCTCCCTGAAGGCGTACCGCGCCACCGTGATCAGGGAGGTGCCCCTGTACTCCGAGATGCATCGGTTCATCCCGGCCATGGCCTCCACCGTGGGCTGCCGGGTGGCCGAGCAACGGGTTCGTCACCACGCGCGCAGGTTCGGGGCGTCCAAGTACGGGCTATCGCGGGTCTACAAAGTGCTGCTGGACATGCTGGTGGTGAAGACGCTGATTACGTTCTCCCAGCGGCCGCTGCAATGGTTCGCCTTCATGGCCGTTTTCCCGGCCATCGGAGCGGTGGCTCTGGTATGGCTGGCCCTGTCCATGCCGGTCACGGCGGACGCCCCGTTTTCCCTGCCGTTCGCCGCCACGGCGCTGGCACTGCTGGCTCTGGCCGTGTTCCTCATGGCCGGCGGGGC
>SKYZ01000220.1 GCA_007127625.1 Aquisalimonas sp.
CGGGGCTGGAATTCGAACTTTTCCGGCCGCAGAGCACCCGGGAGCGGGAGTTCTACGCGGAAATGCCCATCGACATCGAGGTCCGCGGCCACTACCACGAGTTCGGACGCTTCGTCAGCGGCGTAGCCAATCTGCCCCGCATTGTCACGCTGCACGATGTCACCATCACCGACGGTGGCGGCGACAACGGCGAACTGACCATGCGGGCCACCGCACGTACGTACTGGTACCTGGAGGAGGGCGAATGATGGAGCAACGCACCTCCCGGCCCATGAGCGCCTCCGGCCTGATCCTGGCCCTGCTGGCAGCAGGCAGCGTGCTGCTGGCGGGCTGCACCCGGGACACGGATGACCTGGAGGCGTACATCGAGGAAATCCATGCGCGCCCGGCTCAGGCGCTGGACCCGGTCCCGGAACCGGAACCGGCACGCAGTCATCGGTACCCCGATTTCGACATCCGCGATCCTTTCGCCCAGCTCAGCTTCGCCGAGCCGGACGACGAAACCGAGGATGTCGCGGACGGACCCAGCCCGGATCGCGACCGTGCCCGGGAACCGCTGGAGCGGTTCGAACTGGACTCCATGCGCATGACGGGGATCCTCGAGCAGGATGGCCAGCGCTGGGCCCTGATACGGGACCCGGGCGGCACGATCCATCGGGTCCAGGAGGGTAACTACCTGGGCCAGAATCACGGCGAGATTCAGCAGATCACAGAGCAGCGCGTTGACGTCCTGGAGCTGGTTCCTGCCCAGGAAGGCGGCTGGCGCGAGCGCGAAGCCTCGCTGACAACACGAGAATAAGGCAGAGGGAGTCGACCACCATGACGAGGTTTGCAACGGGCACGGCGTGGAATAATGCCACCACCAGGGGGCGCAGCGGCGCGGGCGGGCGTCTCGGCGGACGCCTCATGGCCCTGGCGGCCGGCCTGCTTCTTGTGGGCGAGGCGCTGGCGGAAAACGCCCTGCGTGACATCAGCTATTCCACGCTACCGGGCAACCGCATCCAGATCTCCATGGAGCTGGAGAACGCCCCGGAGGATCCCAGCAGTTTCACCATCGATGACCCCGCGCGGATCACCTTCGATTTCCCCGGGACGCGGAACCGCCTGGACGAGCGCAGCATGCGTATCGGGGTCGGCAACGTCGAAGGGGTATCCACGGCCGAGGCCGACGGGCGTACCCGGGTGGTGCTGAACCTCTCCGAGATGACCGAGTACGACTACGAGGTCGACGGCAATACGTTCCACGTATTTCTCGGCGGTCGCCCGGATAGCGTGGCGCGTACCGAGCGTCGGGAGACAGCGCCGCGAGACGCGGAGATGATCGGCGCCGACGACGCCCAGGAAGCCCCGAGGGGCAGCGCCCTTGAAGACATCGACTTCCAGCGGGGGCCGGACGGTACGGGACGGGTGGTCATCGACATGAGCGACGCCCGGGTGCCCGTGGATCTACGCCGCAGCCGTGGCCGCATCGAGGCGCGCTTCCGTGACACCGAAGTGCCTGAACGCCTCCAGCGGCGCCTCAACGTGGTCGACTTCGCCACGCCGGTGGAGACCATCGAGACGCGCCAGGATGGCAGTGACACGGTCATGCGTATCCAGCCCATCGAGGGCGAGGATTACGACTACATGGGGTACCAGGCCGGGAACCAGTTCACCGTGGAATTCCGGCCGATCACGGAAGAAGAACGCGAAGCCGAGGAACCCGAATACACCGGCGACCGGCTTTCCCTGAACTTCCAGGACATCGAGGTACGCTCGGTCCTGCAGTTGATCGCCGATTTCACCGGTATGAACGTGGTGGTCAGCGACTCGGTGACCGGCAACATCACCCTGCGCTTGCAGAACGTGCCCTGGGACCAGGCACTGGATATCATCCTGCAGACCCAGGGCCTGGACAAACGCGTCTCCGGCAATGTGATGCTGGTGGGTCCGGCGGAGCAAATCGCCGCCCGGGAGCGTCAGCAGATGGAGGCCGAGCGGGAACGTGAGGAGATGGCGCCCCTGCGCTCAGAGTTCTTCGAGATCAACTACGCCACCGCCAATGACCTGGCCAATCTGATCCGCTCCGAAGAGACATCGCTGCTGTCGAGCCGTGGCCAGGTGACCATCGACGAGCGCACCAACACCCTGATCATCCGGGACACCGACGAGAACCTGTCCAGCATCCGCTCGCTGGTCAACCGTCTGGACGTGCCGGTGAGACAGGTGCTCATCGAATCCCGGATCGTCATCGCCAATGACGATTTCAGTCGCGACCTGGGTGTGCGCTTCGGTGCGAGCGGACGCGATACCAGCGCCGGGGTTAACCGGGACGATGGGACCGGCGTGGTCGGCGGCGGCACTGCAGGGGGTGGTCTCGTGGGCGGTGGCACCGGCTTTACCGGGGCCGACGGTCAGGAAGGCATGCTAGTGGACCTGCCCGTGGACAATGCCGCCGGCTCCGTCGGCCTGGCGGTGGGCCGCATCGGCGACCGCCTGCTGCAGCTGGAACTCTCCGCCATGGAGACGGAAGGCCGCGGTGAAGTGGTCTCCAGCCCGCGGGTGATCACCTCGAACCAGAAAACGGCGAGCATCCGCCAGGGCGTGGAAATCCCGTACCAGGAGGCCACGGCCAGCGGCGCCACCAACGTCTCCTTCCAGGAAGCTCTCCTGGCGCTGGACGTGACCCCGCAGATCACCCCGGATGACCGCATCATCATGGATCTGGAGGTGAGCCAGGACACCGTCGGCGAAGTGTTCGCCGGGGTGCCCAGCATCGACACCCAGTCGGTGACCACCCAGGTTCTGGTGGACAACGGCGAGACCGTGGTGCTTGGCGGCATCTACGAGCGGGAGCGGCGACAGCAGGAATCCCGGGTGCCGTTCTTCGGTTCCCTGCCCGCAGTGGGCTGGCTGTTCCGCAACCGCTCGGCGGTGGACGAGAACAGCGAGCTTCTGATCTTCGTCACACCTCGGATCCTGCAGGAGAGTCTCAGCGGCGACAGCGTGCCGCGCTGATCCGTGACCGAATGCAGCAGCCCCCGGGTGCTCGTGCCCCCGGGGGCTGCGTTGCTTCTGGCACCGTGACTCTTCAACATCCTCTCCACAGACGGTAGGCTTCCCTCTCCCCTGGTCGTCCGGATCGCAGCGGCATGGACCCATCCCGGCACATCGTACTCATCGGCCCCATGGGGGCCGGCAAGTCCACCATCGGCAAACGGCTCGCCCGCGACACGGGACGTGCGTTCATCGACAGTGACCAGGTCATCCGCGAGCGCACCGGCGTGGAGATCGCGCGGATCTTCGACGTGGAAGGAGAAGCCGGCTTCCGGCAGCGTGAAAAGGACGCCATCGCCGACCTCCTGCAAGAGCCACCCTGCGTTCTCGCCACCGGCGGCGGCGCGGTGCTGGACGCAGACACGCGCACCCGTCTTCGAGATCAGGGCGTCGTGGTGTACCTGGAAACGTCGGTGGCGGAGCAGCTGCGCCGCACAGGCAAGGACAAGCGGCGACCGTTGCTGCACACTGACAACCCACGGGAACGCCTCGAGACACTAATGGCGGAACGCCAGCCCCTGTACGAGGCAACCGCGCACATCACCGTCAGCACCGATCGCGGATCCATCGGCCAGATGGTTCAACGCATCATGGCCGCCCTCGAGGATCACCCGGCATGAGCAACGCAGGCGCCCCGAAACCCGCTCACCGCCTCACAGTCGCCCTGGGTGACCGCAGCTACCCCATCATTATCGGATCGGGGCAGCTCAGCAACAGCGACGAATTGACGAGCTGGCTACCCGGGCGTCAGGCGCTGTTGGTGACCAATGAAACCGTGGCGCCGCTTTACCTGGAGACTGTACTGCGCAGCCTGGATGGCAAACACACGCAGACCCTGACGCTACCTGACGGCGAGGCCCACAAGACCGTGGCCAGTTGCGAGAAGGTCTGGGACTGCCTGCTGGAGCAACGCTTCGAGCGCAGCTGCACCGTCATCGCCCTGGGTGGCGGCGTGATCGGCGATCTTGCCGGATTTGCCGCCGCGGCGTACCAGCGTGGTGTCGCCTTCGTGCAGATCCCGACCACCCTCCTGGCACAGGTGGACTCCTCCGTGGGTGGCAAGACCGGGGTCAATCACCCGCTGGGCAAGAACATGATCGGGGCCTTCCATCAGCCCCGGGGCGTCATCGCCGACACCAGCGTGCTGACCACTCTGCCGGAGAGGGAAATCTCTGCCGGGCTCGCCGAGGTCATCAAGTACGGGTTGATCCGCGACGCGGAATTCTTCGCCTGGCTGGAAACGAACATCGACGCCCTGATAGCCCGGGACGAACAGACGCTGGCCTACGCCATTGAGCGCTCGTGCGCCAACAAGGCCGCCGTGGTGGCGGCGGATGAACGCGAACAGGGCGTGCGCGCCACCCTGAACCTGGGCCACACATTCGGCCACGCCATCGAGACGGCCACGGGGTACAGCAGCTGGCTGCACGGCGAGGCGGTGGGCGCAGGCATCGCCATGGCCGCCCATCTGGCGCACAGCATGGACTGGCTGACCACCGAGGACCAGGCGCGCGTGCAGAAGTTGCTCCGGCGCGCCCACCTCCCTGTCGCGCCCCCGGCCGGGATCTCCAGCCAGCGCTTCCTGGAACTGATGGCCGTGGACAAGAAGGCGCAGGACGGTCGGATACGCCTGGTCCTGCAGCACGGCATCGGCCACGCGACGGTCACCGATGAGGTGCCGGAAGCAACGCTTCGTGCCACTCTGGACCATTTCACCGGGGGGCAGTGAACCGTGGCGACCCCGGAGGCGCGACCACTTGCCCGGTACGCCGCCGACCCGGCCAACAGCCGCGGACGGATCCACGCGGAGGACGAGGCAACGTTCCGCAACCCTTTCCAGCGGGATCGGGACCGGATCATTCACGCCTCGGCATTCCGGCGGCTGGAGTACAAGACCCAGGTCTTCATCAATCACGAGGGCGATCTGTTCCGCACGCGGCTGACCCACACCCTGGAGGTATGCCAGATCGCCCGGACCATTGCCCGGGCGCTGGATCTCAACGAGGATCTCACCGAGGCCATCACCCTCGCCCACGATCTGGGCCACACGCCCTTCGGTCACGCAGGCCAGGATGCCCTGAACGCCTGCATGGCCGACCACGGTGGCTTCGAACATAACCTGCAGTCACTGCGGGTGGTGGATGTGCTGGAACAGCGCTACGCTCGCTTCGACGGCCTCAATCTGACCTACGAAACCCGGGAAGGGATTCTCAAGCACTGCTCCCGGACCAATGCCCGCGCTCTGGGCGCCCTGGGCGAGCGTTTCCTCAACCGCACCCAGCCCGGGCTGGAAGCCCAGCTCGCCAACCTGGCCGACGAGGTGGCCTACAACAGTCACGATGTGGACGACGGTCTGCGTGCCGGCCTCCTCGCCCTGGAGGATCTTGAGCACCTGGGTCTTCTTGGTCGGCTGCTGGCGGAAGTGCGCTCGACCTATCCGGACATCGATCGCCGGCGCCTCATCTACGAGACCGTGCGCCGCATGATCGCCACCCAGGTGGGCGACATCATCAACACGACCAGCGACACCCTGCGGCGCGAGACTCCTGGCAGCGTGGATGACGTCCGCGCCGGCACGGACCCCATGCTCCGGTTCAGTAACGGCATGCAGCAGGATCATCTGGAGCTGAAGCGGTTCCTGTTCACCGCCCTCTATCGCCACCACCGCGTCTACCGCATGGCAGAGAAGGCGAAGCGCACGATCACTGGGCTGTTCCAGGCATTTACCGATGACCCGGCGCTGATGCCGCCGCAGCACTACGAACAAAGCCGCGCGCTGGAAGCAACCGATGGCGATGCCGGCCGCGCTCGTGCCGTTGCCGACTACATCGCCGGCATGACGGACCGCTACGCCATCGACGAGCATGGCCGTCTTTTCGACCCGCGACGCCTGACCTGAGGGCACTTCCAGCGCCCTGCACCGCGAACGAGAGCGCCCCGGCACCAGCCTCATTTGTCCACCCCACCCCAACACGCTATACTGTTTGGCCCTTTGCCCCACGGATGGAGGCGGTTGCGCGCCGGTTCGGATGGTGCGCGGCTATTGGCCTGCCCTCGGCTGTTGCAGGCGGCGCTCCTCCCCGGACGACATTAACCATCACGCAGAGGCATTCCCCTTGAGATACGAGAACGCTGACAGGCCGACGCTGTATCGGCCGAGCTTCGAGAAGGACAACTGCGGGTTCGGATTGATCGCGCACATGGACGGGCAGCCCAG
>SKYZ01000060.1 GCA_007127625.1 Aquisalimonas sp.
GCCAACGTGCTCATTTTCCAGCGAATACGTGAAGAGCTCACGGCGGGACTGTCACCGCAGCAGGCGATTCATTCGGGCTACGCCAAGGCGTTGTCCACCATCGCGGACGCCAATATCACGACCCTCATCGCGGCGCTGGTGCTGTTCCTGTTCGGTACCGGGCCGGTGCAGGGCTTCGCCGTGACGCTGTCCATCGGCATCGTGACGTCCATGTTCACTGCGATCCTTGGCACCCGGGCCGTGGTGAATCTCATATACGGCCGCAAGCGGCGCCTGACGCGGCTGGCGATCTGAGCAGGGAGTGGGTGACAGCGCATGTGGCTATTCAAGAAGACGCCCAGCATTGATTTCATGCGCCATCGCCGCCTCGCGGCCGTGGTATCGGTTGTATTGCTGGGGCTGGCCATTGCCGTGGTGGCGGTTCGCGGGCTGAACTTCGGTATCGATTTTACCGGCGGTACGGTGGTGGAAGTGGGCTTCCCGGAAGCCGTGGATCTGACCCAGGTGCGTCAGACTCTGGACGACGGCGGTTATGACGGCGCCATCGTCCAGCACTTCGGTACCGCCCGGGATGTCATGATCCGGCTGGCACCGCAGGAGGATGAGGAAGAGGCCGAGGAACTCAGCAATCGCGTGCTGCAGACCCTGGAGGCGGAATTCCCGGACGTGGAGCTGCGGCGGGTGGAGTTCGTCGGGCCGCAGATCGGTGAGGAACTGACCGAGCAGGGCGCTCTCGCCATGCTGGGCGCTCTTGGCTGCATCCTGCTCTACGTTGCATTCCGCTTTGAATACCGGTTCGCGGCCGGCTCCGTGGCGGCGCTGGTGCACGACATGGTGCTGGTGTTCGGGATACTGTCCCTGTTCCAGATCTCCTTCGACCTCAGCGTCCTGGCGGCGATGCTTGCCGTGGTGGGCTACTCGCTGAATGACACCATCGTGGTGTTCGACCGCATCCGCGAGAATTTCGTGCGCATGCGCAAGGGCACCACCGAGGACGTCATGAATGCGTCCATCAACCAGACCCTGTCACGAACGTTGGTGACCTCCTTCACGACGCTGCTGGTGGTGCTGTCACTCTACTTCCTCGGTGGCGAGGTGATTTCCGGTTTCGCCTTTACCCTGTTTATCGGGGTGCTCGTGGGTACGTATTCATCGATCTTCGTGGCCAGTGCCTCCGCGCTGGCCATGGGTGTGACCAAGTACGACCTTCAGCCGCCGGCCAAGGAAGGAGCCGACGAGGAAGGCGAAGAGGGCGGTACGGACCAGACGGGTGCCCGCCCGTAAGGCACGCGGGAATTGTTCAGCGTTTCCTTAAAAGGTCCAGCGGGCGCCCACGCTCAGCGCAGAGAAGTCGAATTCGCTGGCATCCAGGTAGCGGATGTAGTCCAGGTTCAGATGGGCGCCGTCCGCCACCTGGAAGTCCAGACCCAGGCCGATGCTGACGCCTGAGTCGCTTTCGCTGAAGCTGTTGCCGCCGGCGTCCCGGCCGCTGATTTCCACGCCGGCAACGCCCATCACCCCGTACAGCGACGTGTAGCGGGTGATGGGCAGATCCCCCCGCGCGAGCACGGCGTAGAGCCAGTCGAGTTCACGCCGTTCGCCACTGGAGCGGTCGGTACCACTGGCACCCAGATGTGTTTCCAGGGAAAACTGCGGGGTAAGCTGCAGCCCGAGGCGGCCGCGCACGCCGAGAGAGGAGAAATCCTCCCCGCCATCCTCGTCGTAGAACCAGTTCATCGCATCCATGCCGACGTAGAAACGATCCTGGGCCAAGGCTTGGGAGCTGATAACCGCCGCCAGCAGCACACCGGCCGTGGCGAGAAAGGCGGGGTGACGTGCAGCGGGGTGGCGGTGCATGGTAACTCCTGAGTGAACGGGGCTGTGTAGGGGAATAATACCCCTCTGCGCGGCGAGTCGATATACGAGGAGGTGATGGGCCATGAGGCGCGTTTGTGTGTACTGCGGTTCCAGTCCGGGACGCGGTGATGGCTACAGGACCCTGGCACGCTCCATGGGCGCCGCCCTGGCTGAGCGCGGGCTCGGGCTGGTCTACGGCGGCGCCAGCATCGGTCTCATGGGAGAGGCGGCGGATGCGGCGCTGGCCGGAGGCACGGAGGTGATCGGAATCATTCCCACCGTGGTTCAGGACCGCGAAGTGGCCCATACCGGGCTGACGCAGTTGATCTGCGTGAACACCATGCACGAGCGCAAGACCCTGATGGCAGAGCGTGCCGACGCCTTCGTCGCCATGCCCGGCGGTCTTGGAACGCTGGAAGAGCTGTTCGAGATCCTGACCTGGGCGCAGCTCGGCATGCATGACAAGCCCGTGGGGTTGCTCAACGGCGAGGGCTACTTCGATGGGCTGGTTGCATTCCTTGATCACTGCGTTGCCGAGGAACTGATACAGCCCCGCCACCGCGCCCTGCTGAGAGTGGCGAACGATCCGGCGACCTTGCTGGATCAGTTGGCGGCATCCGGGGAGCTAGGTTAGTAACCCATGTCCCGGATCAAGGTCGATCTGCATGACGTCTTCAATCGCGGGCATCTGATCGATGCAGCGCTTGACGATGCCATTCGCCAGGCCATGAACAAACGTGTGCCAACAGTGGAGATTATCCATGGCCGCGGCAAGGGCCAGCTCAAGAAGCGGGTCCTCAAGTTTCTTGAACAACCGGAGGTCCGTTCCCTGTACCATCGAGTGGAAAAGGACACGAAGAATCCGGGGCGGCTGTTCGTTCACTTTCGGCATTAAGCCGTACGCGTGCTGCGGCGGTTCGCAATGGATAGACCGGACGGTATACTTGAACTTTGCCGCCACATGAATAAAGTACCGAATGGTACAGAAACCGGAGGAGCTGATGAGCGCCAACACGCCCAGCGACACCCGTTCCCACTCCCGGCGCGATCAGCTGCTGGAGACGGCCACGGAGCTGTTTTACAGGAACGGTTGCCATACCACCGGTATCGACAAGGTGCTTGCAGAGGCGGGTGTCGCGAAGATGACCCTCTACAAGCACTTCAAGTCCAAGGACAACCTCGTTCTGGCGGCTTGCGAGCGGTTTCACGAAAAGGTTCGCGAGGAGTTCGAGGAGGCCGTCAACGAGGAAGGGCTGAGCGCCCGCCAGCGGCTTGAGGCGATCTTCGATTTCATGGACAACTGGTCCCGTCGCGAGGAGTTCTGGGGGTGTCCCTCCATCAATCTGGCGGTGCAGTACCCGGAGCACGATCACCCGATTCACCAGGCTGCCAAGGAACACAAGGAGTTCCGGGTCCAGTACGTGCAGCAGCTTACCGAGGAGGCGCGCCTGGCCAACCCCGAAGAGCTGGCGCGAGAGCTGACTCTGCTGATCGAGGGGGTGACGGTGATGGTGCAGGTCACCGGTGACCAGTCCCTGGTTCACAGCGCCCGCAAGGCGGCGCGTACACTGATTGCGCGCGCCGCCGGCGAACTCTGAGCACACTCTTCCTGCAGGGGTTAGTGTCCCGTCACTAGGCGATCCCGTTCGTTTCAGGTCGGTCGCGCCGTTCTCGTTTTTCGAAAAATAGACAGACCAGTCTGTCATTGTTACTGTGCATCCTGGAAAGACAGAACGGTCTGATAAGGAGGACCCGCCATGAAGATGAAATCGAAAGTTTTTTTCGCTGTCGCCGGAATGATTGCTGCCCAGTCCGCGCTGGCCGCCGATGTGGCCACGGAACAGTGGCTGATCGAGAAGGGCTTACTTCCCGCACCGGTGCAGGCAACCGAGTTCGTCCGCGGTGTGCCGGCTGAGCCGGAAACCCGCACCGAGGCATTGCTGGTGGAGTGGGGCTTCAAGCCGCAGCCCATGGAGCGCAAGCTGCCCACGCAGCAGCGGAGCGTGGCCGACCCCATGCCCGAGGATGCCGGTGACCGCGTGCTGGTGGAAAAGGGCTTCCTGCCGATGCCCTTGCGCAACGTCAGCACTCTTGCGGGCGCAGCGGACGGCGAAAGCGGCTCCGGCTCCTGAGGGGGAGCCGGTTCGTCCGATGGTGACGAAACACGGCCAGGTCGGACAGGGATGTCCGTCTGGCGTGTCCCTAGACGATGCTGATGAGCAGCAGCACGAACAGGACCACGAATACCAGGGGAAGAATCAGTCCACGCCAGTCCTTCGGCTGATCCGACTTTTCCTTCTGCTGGTTCAGCTGCCCGCGAATACCGGGCAGGAACCACATGGTCACCGCGATGGCGATGATCCCCACCAGCACCATTTCCCAGGTGGCCATAAGCGCTACTCCTCATCTGTTTCAGGCGGCGCATGATGCGCCTGACGGTGCTCACGAGCAAGTCGCGGGATTTCCGCGGTGTCCGGCTTGACGCCGACGCAAAGCTGGGCCATTACTTTCCTTGGGAGACCATTGAACATTTCTTCTCGGCGCGTGCGTCATTCATCGGAGAACGAGCGTGCACAGGACAATCTACGTGGGCAACCTGCCCTTCACGTGCTCGGAGGACGACGTCCGCGCACTTTTCGGGGGGCACGGGGAGGTATATTCCGTCAAGCTCATTACGGATCGTGATACCGGTCGGCCCCGCGGCTTCGGTTTCGTGGAGATGGATGCCGATGCCGCAAGCCAGGCCATCGCCGCGCTGAACGGGCAGGAGCTTCAGGGCCGGAGTCTGCGTATCAATCTGGCCCGGCAACGCACCGGCCATCGCGTGCGTCGACCTTTCTGACAAGAGGCCGTTCCGGCTGTCCTGGCGACGGTGTCGCGGTCCCCGGCGCCTCCGGGTTCATGCTTGGAGTGGTTATCTGCCCGTGGGGGCGCGGCTTCCCGAGCGTTGACGGTGCCGACTGTCGCGGAGGCATGCCGCCGTGGCAAGCTGGGTGACGGACCTGCATCGAGTAGACGAGTTGCTGAACATGAACCACTTGGTTTCAATGCGTACGGGCTGGAGCCGCTTCCTGGCCACAGCCATGGCCCTGCTGTTCCTGGCCGGGTGTGCCGTGAACCCGGTGACGGGGGACCGGGAATTCAGCCTGGTCAGCGAGGACTGGGAACTGGAAGTCGGCGAGGAGCACTACCCCCTCATGCGCCAGATGGAGGGGGGTGATTATGTCGTCGACCGGGAGTTGCTGGAGTACGTTCGCGAGGTCGGGCAGCGCGTCGCGGCGGAAGCGGATCGGGACCTGCCCTATGAATTCACGGTGCTGAACAGCTCCGTACCCAACGCCTGGGCGCTGCCCGGAGGCAAGATCGCCATCAACCGCGGTCTGCTGACGGAGATGAACTCGGAGGCAGAGCTGGCCGCAGTGCTCGGGCATGAGGTGGTGCACGCTGCCGCGCGACACGGAGCCCAGCGGCAGTCCCGTCAGGTGCTGATGCAGGGAGCGGTGATGGCAGGCGGCCTGGCGGTGGGCGTGGCCACGGACCGGCAGGAATATGCCGCCGTTGCGCTGCTGGCCGGCGGCCTGGGTGCGCAGCTCATTGGTCAGCGATATTCCCGCGACGCGGAGCGCGAGGCCGACGAGTTTGGCATGGTCTACATGCACCGTGCCGGCTACAACCCCGAGGCGGCCGTCGATCTCCAGGAGACCTTCGTGCGGATTTCCGAGGGCCGCGGCGGCGGTGGTGGTTTTGCCGAGGGCCTGTTCGCGTCTCATCCGCCCAGCGAAGAGCGCGTGGACAATAATCGCCGCAAGCTGCGCGAGCTGGGAACTGAAGGGGAGCTTGGGCGCGAGCGATATCAGGAGAAGACGGCCGATATCCGGCGGCTCAAGCCGGCCTACGACGCCCATGATCAGGGCCGCCGCGCGCTGCGGGACGACGACGTGGACCAGGCCCTTGAAAAGGCGGAAGAGGCGCTGGCGAAAGAGCCCGGCGAAGCGCTGTTCCATGCCCTGCAGGGTGATGCGCTGGCTACACGTGGCGATATGCGCGAGGCCGAGCAGGCCTATGCGCGGGCCCTGGAGCGTGACGACAGCTGGTTCTACCATCATCTGCGCCGGGGCATGGCGCGGGAATCCCTGGGGGAGCTTTCCGGCGCGCGGGGTGACCTGCGCCGCAGTGTCGAGTTGCTGCCTACCGCCGAGGCCCACTACTTTCTGGGGAACGTCGAGCGGCGTGACGGTAACCGGGATGCGGCACTGGACCAGTACCGACGGGCGGCCCAGTCCGACACCGAGACGGGGCGCCGTGCGCGTCAGGCCATTGAGGAAATGGGCGGGGAAGGCTGAC
>SKYZ01000260.1 GCA_007127625.1 Aquisalimonas sp.
TGAAGCTCGCCGAGGTGGCCGCCGGCTTCAGCCCGGACGAGGCGGACCAGCTGCGCCGCTCCATGGCGGCCTGGCGCCGCAAGGGCGGCCTCGCCCACTTCGAACAGCGCCTGCACGAGGGCATGCGCGCCAACGGCTACAGCGAGGAATTCGCCGCCCGCATCTTCCGCCAGATCCAGGGGTTCGGCGAATACGGCTTCCCGGAATCCCACGCCGCCAGCTTCGCCCTGCTGGTGTGCGTCTCCGCCTGGCTCAAGTGCCACTATCCGGCGGCCTTCACCTGCGCCCTGCTGAACAGCCAGCCCATGGGCTTCTACGCCCCGGCACAACTGGTGCGGGATGCGCGGGAACACGGCGTGGACGTGCGCCCGGTGGATGTCACCGTCAGCCGGTGGGACTGCACACTGGAACCCGCGCAGGATGCCCTCGCCCTGCGACTGGGGCTGCGCATGGTCAAAGGACTGTCCCGGGAGGGCGCAGACCGGATCAGGGCGGTGCGGGAGCAATTGCCGCCGGAGAGCGTGGATGATCTGGCCCGCCGCGCCCGCCTCGGCCGCAGTGACCTGGACGCCCTGGCCCACGCCGGCGCCCTGAAGCCCCTGGCCGGGCATCGGCGCAACGCCTGGTGGCAGGTGCTGGGAGTGGACACCGAGCGCCCGCTACTGGCTGCCGCCGGTCACGGCCAGGACACCCCCGAACTGGGGCAACCGTCGGTGGGCGAGGACCTGGTGGCCGACTACGGCAGCCTGGGGCTGAGCCTAGGGCCGCATCCGGTGGCCCTGCTGCGGGAGCATCTGCAGCGGCGCCGTTTCCGCAGTGCCGCCGAACTGAACGCCCTGGACAGCCGCCCGGTAGCCCGCACCGCAGGCATCGTCATCAACCGCCAGCGCCCCGGCTCCGCCGCCGGGGTCACCTTCCTGACCCTGGAGGATGAGACCGGCGTGATCAACGTGGTGGTCTGGCGCACCCTGGCCGAGCAACAGCGCCGGACCCTGCTGGGCGCACGGCTGTTGGGCGTGATCGGGCAGTGGGAGCAGCGGGAAGGGGTCTGCCACCTGATCGCCGGGCGGCTGGAGGATCATTCAGCGCTGCTGGGGCGGCTGCCGACGAAGTCGCGGGATTTCCATTGAAAGCGTGACGGTGCAGCTTGATGCACCGTTGCACCACGTCCGGCGCCCATGTAGGTGCGGCGCGAGCCGCGACAGCCGGGAAAAGTGGATCTGAAGCCTACGTAGGGTGGACCTTCAGGTCCGCCATCCAAGACATGCAAGCCAAGGTGGCTCAATCGAAGCCCATCGGCGGACCTGAAGGTCCGCCCTACGAGCTGGACATGTCGCGGCTCGCTCCGTTCCTACGGTCGGCGTCGGAGCTCTACCCGCCGCGGCGCCAGGTGCTGCCGGCCGGGCTGTCTTCGATGACGATGCCCTTGGCCTGGAGGTCATCGCGGATGCGATCGGCGGTGGCGAAATCCTTGTTCTTCCGGGCAGCCTGGCGCTGCGCCAGCAGTTCGTCGATGCCGGCGGCGGTCAGCCCCGGCAACACCTCCTGGTCGCCGCCGCCCTTGAGGTAATCCTCCGGGTCCGTTTGCAGCAGGCCAACCACGCCACCCAGCTCACGTAGCAATCCCGCCAGCCGGGCCGCCTGGTCCGCATCCTGCTCCCGCACCCGGTTTACTTCCCGCGCCAGCTCGAACAGCACCGACAGGGCAACGGGGGTATTGAAGTCGTCGTCCATGGCAGCCCGGAAACGGTCCCGGAAAGTCTGCCCGGTGTCGCCGGGCTCAGCCAAGCTCAGCCCCCGCAGGGCCAGGTAGAGCCGTTCCGCGGCACCCCGGGCATTGTCCAGGGCATCGGCGGTGTAGTTCAGCGGGCTGCGGTAGTGGCTGGAGAGCAGGAAGTGGCGCACTTCCTCGGGCCGGTACTGCGCCAGCACGTCGCGCACGGTGAAGAAGTTGCCCAGGGACTTGGCCATCTTCTCGTCGTCCACGCGCACGTGGCCGTTGTGCATCCAGTAGTTCACGAAGGGATGATCGTGGGCGCCCTCGCTCTGGGCGATTTCGTTCTCATGGTGGGGGAACTGGAGATCCAGCCCGCCACCGTGGATGTCGAAGTGCTCGCCCAGGTGTTCGGCGGACATGGCGGAGCACTCGATGTGCCAGCCGGGCCGCCCGTCTCCCCAGGGTGAGGGCCAGCTGGGCTCGCCGGGCTTGGCCCGCTTCCAGAGCACGAAATCCCCCGGGTGGCCCTTGTCCGCCTCCACGTCCACCCGGGCGCCGGCGCGCAGATCCTCCAGGCGCTTGCCGGAGAGCTTGCCGTAGTCCGGGAAGCCTTCCACGCGGAAATACACGTCGCCGCTCTCGCCCTGGTAGGCCAGCCCCTTGTCCATGAGCTGCTGGATCAGCCGCTGCATGGCCGGGATGGACTGCGTGGCCCGCGGCTCGTGATCCGGCGGTAGCACGCCCAGGGCACGCTCGTCCTCGTGCATGGCGTCGATGAAGCGCTCGGTAAGTGCGTCAGGGGCCACGCCGGTTTCGTTGGCGCGGTTGATGATCTTGTCGTCGATGTCCGTAATGTTGCGCACGTAGGTCAGCCGGTAACCGCTGTAGCGCAGATAGCGCGCCACCACGTCGAACACCACCAGGGCACGGGCATGGCCGAGATGGCAGTAGTCGTAGACGGTCATGCCACAGACGTACATCCGCACCTCGCCGGGGGTAATGGGCCGGAAGGGCTCTTTGGTGCGGGTGAGACTGTTGTAGATGGTGAGCATGTCGACCGTCTCCGTCCGTGCCGCCCGGGGCGGCTGCGCATTCATTCCGTGGGTGTGGTGTCTGCGGCCAACCCGGCCGCACGCTAGGGACCACCGGCGCGCCATAGTAGCGGAAACGCCGCAGGCGCCCAACCGCAGCGCGGTTTGAGGCCACCGGCCGGCGCCGTTATGCTTCACCGTCAACCGACGAGCCGCCGAGGACGGAAGCAACCATGCGACCCACCGTGTTCATCGCCGACCTGCACCTGGACGAACGTCGCCCGCAGATGGTGCAACTGTTCCTGCAGTTCCTGCAGCGGACCGCCGGCCAGGTCGACGCACTCTACATCCTTGGCGATCTGTTCGAGGCATGGATCGGCGACGACGCCGTCCCCACCGATCACCCCGTCCTGACGGCCCTGGCCCGCTTTTCCGCCACCGGCACACCGCTGTACGTAATGCGCGGCAACCGAGATTTCCTCCTGGGCAACCAGTTCGCGAAAGCCACCGGCGCCACCCTGCTGGAGGATCCGACGGTGATCACTCTGGGCGGCGAGCCGGTGTTGCTCATGCATGGCGACCTGCTGTGCACCGACGATCACGAGTACCAGCAGTTCCGCGCCATGGTGAACGACCCGGAGTGGCAGCGGGGCTTCCTGGCCCGTTCGGTGGACGAGCGCATCGCCCTGGCCAGGGAGGCGCGGGACGAGAGCACGGCGCGGAACAGCATGCTTGCCGATACGGCTGATTCCATCATGGACGTCAACGGCGAAGCCGTGCTGAACACCATGCGCCAGCACGGCGTGCGGCGACTGATCCACGGCCACACCCATCGACCGGACACCCACGTGTTCGATCTGGACGGCCAGCCCGCCACCCGCATCGTGCTGGGCGACTGGTTCGAGCAGGGAAGCGCGCTCTGGTTCGAGAACGGCGAGTATCGGCTGGAGAGTCTGCCACTGCAGTAGACATGGGTCGTCTGATCGTGCGGGGAACGCGAATCCTTGCCGTGGGCGACTCGCGGAGCCCCGGAGTGCAGGCTGTCCGGCCCCGAACGGGTGGCCGCAGGGATGCGGCCACCGGCGCCCAGCGCGACGACACCTCCTACCGGATCAAAATCCGCCGCACGAGCTTCTGCATCACGCCCCCGTAGGGCGGATACAGCAGCTTCGACGGGTTGATCCGCCCCCGGGTGAAGACGGCCTTTTCATGGGAGAACGTGAGAAACCCGGCATGGCCGTGGTACTGCCCCATGCCCGACTCCCCCACTCCACCGAACGGCAGATCATCCTGGGCCACGTGCATCAGGGTGTCATTGAGGCAGACGCCGCCGGCATGACTCTCCTCGAGAACCCGCTGCTGGGCGGCCTTGTCCTCGCCGAAGTAGTACAGCGCCAGCGGCCGGGGGCGCTCGCGGACGTAGGCCAGGGCCGCATCCAGATCCGGTACCGTGACCACCGGCAGGATCGGCCCGAACAGCTCCTCCTGCAGCACGCGGGCATCAGAGGGCACATCCAGCACCAGATGCGGAGCCAGCTTACGGGTACCGTCCAGCGACTCGTCACGGGGATTGAGGGGAATCAGACGGGCACCGCGCTCCCGGGCGTCATCCAGCACCGCCTGCAGACGTCTGTACTGGGCGTCGTTGACGATGCTGGCGTAATCGGGGTTGTCACGCAGCGAGGGATAGAGCCGGGGCAGGGCCGCCTGCAGCGCCTCGACCAGCCCGCCCCGGCGCCCCGGCGTGCAGAGCACGTAATCCGGGGCGATGCAGGTCTGGCCACTGTTCACCAGCTTGCCGAACAACAGCCGCTCCACCGTCCGCTCCACGGGTGCGTCGGTGTCGACGATGGCCGGCGATTTGCCGCCCAGCTCCAGTGTCACCGGCACCAGATGCTCCGCCGCGGCCGCCATCACCTTGCGTCCGACTCCACTGGAACCGGTGAAAAGCAGGTGATCGAAAGGCAGTCGCGAGAACGCGGCGCCAGCCCCCACCCCGCCCTGGAATACCGACACTTCCTCAACAGCAAAGGCCTCGGTGACAATACGCTCCAGCACCGAATTGGTCTCCGGCGTGAACTCCGAGAGCTTGATCATGGCGCGGTTGCCCGCTGCCAGGGCCCCGACCAGCGGCCCCAGAGAGAGAAACACCGGGTAGTTCCACGGCGCAATGATGCCCACCACCCCCAGCGGCTGGTAGACCACCCGCGCCCCGGCGGGCTGCATGAGGGGATGCGGCCACCGGCGGCGGCTGCGCATCCAGCCCCTGAGATGGCGACGGGCATGACGAGCGGCGATCAGCGTGGGCATGATATCCACTGTCAGGGTTTCGTCCACGGAGCGACCGCCGAAGTCGCGACTCACCGCTTCGGCCAGAGAGCGGCGATACCGGAGAAGTGCACGACGCAGGCGGTTCAGGGCGTCGCGCCGGGCAGCAACGTCGGGATGGGGTTCCGCCTGAAACGCCTGCCGCTGTTCCTCCAGGCACGCGTGCATGGCGGCAATGACGCGTCCGTCACCGGCCACGGTTCCCCGTTCGTCTGCAATGGCTGTAGTCATCCTTTCTCCGCTCAAGCGTTCACGGCATCGACGAAGTCCTTCAGCTCCCGGACTTTCTCCCTGCCGCGGATCAGGTCCGCCGCACGCTCGGCCACGGCGGTAACCGGTGCGTTGGTGTTGCCACCGATGAGGCGCGGGAACACCGAGGCATCCACCACGCGGAGACCGCGCAGCCCATGCACGCGGAGATCCGGATCCACGACGCTGTCGGCATCGACGCCCATGCGGCAGGTCCCCACCGGGTGGTAAATGGTCTCGGCGTGGGCGGCGATGTATTGGCGAAGCGCTGCCCGGCCGCGGACGTCACCCCCCGGTTTCAGCTCCGCATCGCCGATGGCGGCGATGGGGGACTGCGCCAGGATGTCCCGCGCGCGTTCCAGAGCATCCACCAGCCGTTCAGCGTCGGCATCCACGGACAGGTAGTCGGGATCGATGCGCGGTGACATCTGCGGCTGGCCGGTATGCAGCCCGACGCGGCCGCGACTCTCCGGACGCAGGAAACAGGTGCGCAGCGTATACCCGTAGCCTGCCATTGTGCGCCGAAGGTCCAGTCCGTGATCGTCCTCGATGGCCGGCAGAAAATGCATCTGCAGATCCGGGATCTCGTCGGCCGCGCTGCTATGCAGGAACGCGCCCGCCTCGGCCAGATTGCTGCACAGCTCTCCGCGACCGTGCCGCAGGTAGTCCCACAGCCCCCGCACGCCTCGTGGCAGGTAACTGGGGTGGAAGGAAATGCCGCGTCGATCCTTGGTGCTCCAGATCACGGAGACATCCAGGTGGTCCTGCAGGTTCGCGCCCACCCCGGGAAGGTCATGGCGCACGGCCACGCCTGCGGCTTCAAGCTCCCGAGGCGAGCCGATGCCGGAGAGCTGCAGGAGATGCGGAGTACACA
>SKYZ01000434.1 GCA_007127625.1 Aquisalimonas sp.
GCCTTGGCCACTCGATTTCATCCCCTTCCGACAGTCCGAGCAATGCACTGCCAACCGGCGCCAGAATGGAGACGGTGGTGCCGTTCGGATCCACGTCCTTGGGATACACCAGTGTCAACTCAAACGGTTTCGACGAGGCGACTTCCCGAAAACGGACCGTGGAGTTCATGGTCACCACGTTGGGCGGTATCTCGGCGGACGGCACTACCTTGGCGCGCTCCAGTTCCCGCTCCAGCTCGGTAACACCGGACACACCCTCCAGGGCAGCAGTCTCAAGCAGACGCTCGATGCGATCCATATCGGTGTCCGAGATCATGATGGCCGGCTGTTCAGACATGAGCATCCTCTTGCAATAGCGCCGCAGTCAGTACCGGCTGTCCGGTCGTGTCAGCAGGAAGACGGACACCCCCACCAGCGCGATCACCTGCAGGGTAAGCGCCAGGGGCGGCAGTTGCATCCACACCGCAATGGCGAGGCTGGCGATGACCGAGGCGATACCGATCCACTTGGCCTTCCGGGGAATCGCACGCTGCGACTGCCAGGAGCGGATCGCCGGGCCGAACCGCGGATGGCTCACCAGCCACTGCCGCCAGCGCTCGGAACCCCGGGCGAAGGCCCATGCGGCAACCAGCAGGAACGGCGTGGTTGGCAGCAGCGGCACCACCGTGCCCACTGCACCGATACCCACGGCGCCGACCCCGAGTGCCCGCCACAACCAGCGTTTAATCACGCGTTTCTCACCCTGCGTCCGGCCACCATGATACCCGATGGCCCCACGTAACCCCAGGAGTCAAACGGTGCGGGAGTAGCGCACCCGGGCAGGCTGCTCGCGCAGGTATCGGTCGAACACCATGGCGATATTGCGCAGCAACAGACGGCCTGTGGGCAAGACACGGATGCCATCAGTCTCCACCCGCAGCAGACCGTCCTCCTGCAGCGGCGCCAGGGCGGCGAGTTCCGGCTCGAAGTAGTCGTCGAAACGGATCCCGAACAGCCGCTCGATGTCCCGGAATTCGAGCCACGTTCTGCACATGATCCGCTCGATCACCGCACGGCGAAGTCGGTCGTCGAAATCCAGGCTGCAACCCCGGGCCACCGGCAGTTCTCCTGCGTCCAGGGCTGCGTAGTAACTGGGCAGATCACTGTAATTCTGGCTGTAGTGGTGGCCGATCATGCCAATGGCGGTCATGCCCACGGGAATGAGGTCGCACTCCGCGTGGGTGGAATAACCCTGGAAGTTTCGCTGCAGGGTGTTGTCCGCCATTGCCCGGGCCAGATCGCTGTCCGGCAGGGCGAAGTGATCGAGGCCGATGGTGACATAGCCCGCATCGGTGAGCTTGCGCACCGTATGCTCGATCATGCCGAGTTTCTCTTCCGGGGACGGCAGAGTTTCGGCGTCGATCATGCGCTGCGCCTTCACCCGCTCCGGAAGGTGCGCGTAGTTGTACACGGAAAGGCGGTCCGGGCGGATCGCCAGGACTTCGTCCAGGGTCGCATCGAAGCTGGCAATGCTCTGGTACGGCAGACCGTAGATCAGGTCCAGGCTCAGGGAGCGCATGCCCGCCCGCCGGCCCTGCTCGATGACGGTATACACCTGCTCCCGTGACTGAACGCGGTTGACCGCCTTCTGCACGTACGGATCGAAGTCCTGCACACCCAGACTCATGCGGTTGAACCCCAGGTCACCCAGCAGCGACATGGTATCCGGCCCCACGGCTCGGGGATCGATTTCGATGGAATACTCGCGCTCGTCCGGGGGGGGCAGCGTGAAGTTGCGTGCAATGGCCTGCATCAGGCGCCAGAGCTGGCGGTCATCCATGAAGGTCGGCTTGCCGCCGCCCAGGTGGAGTTGGCGCAGCGGGCGATCGGGGTCGAACAGCGGTGACTGCAGGGCCAGCTCCCGCTCCAGGTAATGCAGATAGACCTCGGCCTTCTCGGGATGGCGCGTGATGATCTTGTTGCACGCGCAGTAGTAGCAGAGGCTGTGACAGAACGGGATGTGCACGTACAGCGACAGAGGGCGCGGCACCGGATCATCGTTACTCGCCCTGGCCACGGCCACGTACTGCCCCGCTTCGAAATCCGTATGGAAGTGCGGTGCGGTGGGATAGGACGTGTATCGAGGGCCAGGGACATCGTACTTCTCGTACAACGGCCGGTCGAAAACTGGGTCCGCCATGGTTCCATCCTGACTCGTTTGCCTGATCCACCTACGTTAGCGAAACGGCGGCGCACCACATTGATTCAGGTCAACCGAAGGCGCGAGCGCCCTTGCCCAGGCCCTCGAAGGCGCGGACGCTGAAACGGGCGTCCGGGTCCCGCTCCTGCATGACCGCGTGCAGGTGGGCCGCGATCTGCTCCACCGTGCTCTGTGTCTCCAGGATCTCGCAGGCCGCCGCGGGGACGGTCAGGCTGAACGCACCTTCGCGGGCCGTATAGCCGAAGCGGTGGCAGCGCACCCCGTCGACGTCCTCGGTGCCCCGCAGGTGCTGCCGGGATCCGAGATAGACGTTACGCCAGCGCTCGGCCCAGTATGCCTCCCAGTCGGGTGCCCGGTGACCGTTGCGATAGACCTCCAGACGGGAGCGATGCCCGTGGGCAATGCGCTGACAGGCTCCGTCGTGGGCCTGCAACCCGTGGCTGTACGCGTACCACGCGCCGTCGATGCGCTCGTTACGCAGCCGCAGGCCCAGTTCAGTGACGTTGGCTGGCAACAGGGGACGGATGGATCGGTGCAGGAAGTCCCGCACGGCGGCAGCGTCCGCAGTGTTGCCGGGGATCGGCACCACCGTGTGCTCCGGGCCGCTCATGTGGATGGGTCCACGCTTGCTGCCGTAGGCAAGCTCCACGTATCCATCGGCGCGCTGCAGATGCGTGGCGGCCTCCGGCACCAGGAGTCGGTGATCGACGCTGTCATCGATGGCAGCCTTGAGCTCACGCTTGACGTCGCCGAAATCGAGCACCATTCCCTGTTCGTCCAGAGCGCCGGTGAGTTCCACATCCACGATCCAGCTCTCGCCCACGAGGCCATCAACGGGATCCAGCCGCGAGGAGTCGATCACGGTCAGCTGTTCGACGAAAAGGCAGGACATGGCGGCTTCGATCAGGATGCGTGGCCGCGCAGTGTAACCCACTGCGGGCACGGTGTCGCCGCTCCCTGGCGTCCCGTCCCGGACGTTCCTGCGATGACTACCCGTCGGGGCCGTCGTCCGGCGTGAGGCGCCTGGAATCCTCGCGGTCGGAGATGGCCTGCTCCGCGTCCGGATTGAGCACCACGATACTGATCCGGCGATTGATGGGGTTCTCCGGATTCTCCTTGTCGAACAGTACGGTAT
The DNA here is from genome assembly GCA_007127625.1 of Aquisalimonas sp. GTDB lineage: Bacteria > Pseudomonadota > Gammaproteobacteria > Nitrococcales > Aquisalimonadaceae > Aquisalimonas. The sequence goes on from SKYZ01000434.1 coordinate 3,336, forward strand.
CGGCCAGACCGGTAACCTGGGCGATTCGCCCGGGCTCAGTGCCGCCACGCATCAATGCCCGACGCGCACTGTTGGCACGATCCGCGGACAGCTCCCAGTTGTCGTAGTCCTCCGGGTCTGCAAAGCCGACGGCGTCGGTATGGCCGGTAATGCTGATCTTGTTCGGTACCTCGTTGATGACGTTCGCCAGTTCCATGAGGATCGATTCGGCGTAGTTGCGCAGATCGTCGCTACCCAGATCGAACATGGGCCGGTTGCGGCGATCCACGAGCTGAATCCGCAATCCCTCGGGGGTGATGTCCAGCAACAGCTGGTCCTTGAATGGCTCCAGCGCCTGGCTGCGCTCGATGGCGTGCTCAAGGTCCTGCTGCAGGGATTCCATGCGTTCCAGCTGGCGCCGCTGCGCCTCTTCAAACAGGTCCTCGTCCCGGGGCGCCAGGGGTGAATCGCCCATGTCCAGCGGCGTCTCACTGCCGCCTTCCAGGTCGATCAGGTTCTCGCCGGGGGGCGCGCCTTCCTGGCGCTCGGGCGGCTGGAAGCCGGTGGGATCACGAAAATAGCCGGCCACACCTGCCCGCTGCTCCTCATCCATGGCGGTCACTACCCATAGAATCAGGAACATGGCGAACATCGCGGTCATGAAGTCGGCGAAGGCCACCTTCCACGAGCCACCGTGGTGGCCCGCTTCCACCTTCTTGACGCGCTTGATGACAATGGGCTGCGTCTTGTCATCCATCATGGTGCTCCGGCGAGCGTCACTTGCCCTTCACGTGGTCCTCGAGCTCCTGGAAGCTCGGGCGTTCGTTCTCGTACATCACCTTGCGACCGAACTCCACCGCCAGCACCGGTTTGTACCCGTTGAGAATCGCCATGATGGTGACCTTGATGATCTCCAGGAACTTCGCACGCTCCCGCGCGCGATGCTCCATGGCCTTGCCCAGGGGGCCAACGAACGAATACCCGGACAGGATGCCCAGGAAGGTACCGATCAGGGCGGCGGCGACGAGTTCGCCAATGACATCCACCGGGCCGTCGATCACCCCCATGGCGATGGTGATACCAAGCAGTGCGGCGATGATCCCGAAACCCGGGAGCGCGTCGGCGACGCTGTTCACCGCGTGGGCGGGCATTTCCTCTTCCTGGTGCAGCGTCTCCAGTTCCAGATCCATGAGGTTTTCCAGTTCGTGGGGGTTCATGCTGCCGCCGACCATCAGGCGCAGGTAATCCACGAGGAACGTCATGGCTTCTTCCTGCGCCAGTACCTTGGGGTATTTCTGGAAAAGCTCGCTGTTGTGCGGGTCATCGACATCCGCTTCGATAGCCAGCAACCCCTCGCGCTGCGCCTTGTAGAAGAGCTCGTAGAGCATGGCGAGCAGATCCATGTAGATGGCCTTGCTGTACACCGTGCCCTTGAAAAGACTGGGAATGGTCTTGAAGACCTGGCGGATGACCTTGCCGGGGTTCGAGATCATGAACGCGCCGAACGCGGCGCCTGCGATGATGAGTACCTCGTAGGGCTGCCACAGGATCGCCACCTGGCCACCGTGAGCGACATAGCCCGTGATCACCGAGAAAACGACGATCAGCGCACCCAAGACAATCAGCATGCTTTACTCCCAGAACTTCTGGCGACGTGCCCCGTCACCCACCCGATGACGTGGCCGCGATTATCCGGCTTCCAGCCAGGGGGATCGGCCGATGGCGCGGAAACTGAAGCCCGCTGAATCCCCGGTCGAGCGGACATCGTAACCAGCCACGATCTTCATAACGGCCAACTGGTTCGCAAACTCATTCCCGCGTCTGCGCCACAATCAGCGCAAACAATAATGGGCATCATCGCGGGAGCTTTCATGACGCAACGCCTGGACGACTGGTTCAACAGCCTGGCCGCGGCGTACCTTCCCATGCGTCCGTCCACCAGGGAGGCCCTGGAACACATGGCCGGATCAGGCATGGACACTCTCGGCGTGCGCGATCTTCATCCGATGCTTGTGCGGGATCCGGCGTTCGCCCTGAACATGCTGCGTGCCGCGAACGCCTATCGCCACCGGCACCTGGATGGCCAGACCACCACCACCGACCAGGCAGCACTGATGCTTGGCACCGCGCGCACCCTGGAGCTGGCACGACAATGGCCCAATGCCGCTGACTGCATGGCCGAACATACCCGCGCGGGCTACCGGCAACTCATGGCGGATGCCTGTTTCACCGCTCGGCTGGCGGCCACCTGGGCGGAGCTCCGCAGCGACGTCCTGCCCGCCGAGATCTATTGCGCCGCCCTGGCGAGACATTCCGGCAGCCTGGCCCTGCAGGCCAACCCGCAGGGGCAACACCGGATGGACGCCATCAGCGAAATCCGGGAGCGTTGCAGTATTGAACCGCCGGAAGCGGAATACGTCGTCATCGGCTTCGGCGTTGATGAGCTCGCCACCGTATTGAACACCGACTGGCGCCTGCCCACCCTGGCGCTGGAGTATCTGCTGCCGGAGAACATCAACGCACGGCGCACGCTGGGCATCCGGCTCGCCATGCAGCTGCGCCGCATCGGGCATCTCGGGTGGTTCTCTCCGGCCATGAAACGCCTGCTGACCGCCCTGGCCAACTACCTGGGAACGGATCGTGAGACAGCAGCCGACACCATTCCCGGCATTGCCCGCGCTGTGCTGGAGGAATACCCCAAGGTTGAACACCCGCGCTGGCTGCCGCTGGCGGACAGCGAAGCCCCGCCCGCGCACGAGCCACCCCCCCGCGGCCTGTGCCTCATGCCGCAGCGCGACCTGCTGGAGCGCCTGACCGACGAACTCGAAGATGGCCGCCTGGAGCGCGTTGAAAGCGAGCTGGCGCGACGTCACGACCGCACGGA